>JAFEFK010000928.1 GCA_018240625.1 Pseudomonadota bacterium | reverse complement strand
CCGTGAACGCATCGCGCGCGGCCACAGGCAGCACGACATGCCGCAACGTCATCCAGGAGCCCGCGCCGAGCGTGCGCGCCGCCTGTACCAGCACCTTGTCGACCTGGCTGACGCCAAGTTGCGTGTTGATGACACACGCCGGGAATGCGGCGATGAACACGACGAGCGCCTGCGTCAGGGTCGATGCGCCAAACCACAGAATGGCGATCGGCACCCAGGCGAAGGGCGGAATGTAGCGCAACAGCTCGAACACCGGCATCAGCGCGGCACGAAATGGCGGCAGCCAGGCGAATATCACACCGAGCGGCAGACCGACCGCGATCGCGGCAAGCACGCCGAGCGCCCAGCGTTCGACGGATGCCGCGGCGTGCCCTAGAAGATTGTTCCCACCGAATGGCGTCACCGCCAGCGTTGCAAACCGCTCGGCCAAGGTTGCCGGCGACGGCAACAGGCGCGGCGCGATCAGCGCCGATCCGCTGGTCACGGCGAACCAGAGCACCAGCAGCAATCCGAGGGACGCGGCGCCCCAGAACAAGGCATTGCCTTGCATCGCCTCCGTCCGGGACCGCAACGTGCGCGCTGTGAGTGTGGCCATTATGCCCCCTCCCCGCGCGACCATGGCGCCAACGCCCGCGCCAGCGCCTGCATCGCAAAGGAGAGCAGCGCACCGAGCACGCCGATGGTCGCCATGGCGACCAGCAGGATATCGGTGTCGAGCGTGCGGGATGCGTTCAGCGCGACATAGCCAAGACCAGAGGATGCGGCCAGAAGCTCCGCCGCAATCACCGTGGTCCAGGCGTTACCGAGCGCGATTCGCGCTCCGGCGATCAACGTCGGCAGCGCGGTGCGCGCGACAACGCGCGTAAGGATCGCACGGTTGCTGGCACCGAGCGTGCGGGCGGCCTGCACGAGAATCGGATCGACTGACACGACCGCCTGCATGGAATTCAACACCCATGGCACCAGCGCTGCGACAAACACGACAGACATGCGCGCGCTGATTCCGATGCCAAGCCAGATGATGGCGAGCGGAATCCAGGCAAGTGGAGGCACCGGACGGACAAGCTGGAAGACCGGAAAGACCGTCCATCGCAGCCGTTGCCACCACGCCATGGCAATGCCAAGCGGAACGCCGACCACGGCGGCCAGCAACCAGCCGCCGAGAACAACGCTCAGGCTCGACAGAATATGTACGTAAAATGAACTTCCGAGATAGGGGCGGCGCAAGAGTCGCCAGAAGGCATCCATAAACGCTTCGGGCGACGGCAGCAGCAGCGCTGAAATTGGACCGTCTTCCCGCGTCAACCAGCCCCACACAGCGATCAGAAACAGCGACGAGCCGATCCCGATGGCGACGACAGCAAAGGCTGTCTGTTCGCGGCGCCAGAAGGACGTCATGCGCGACCGCCGGGCGTGCGGGCTTCGCGGCGCCAGATGGTCGGCAACCGCCGTCATAACGGCTTCCGCCGGAGCAATCCGAGACAGATGTTGTTCGACTGGTACCTCACGCAAGCCTTTTTGATTAGCGACCCTCATGGTCAGAAGTGGCAGCTTGCAAAATATGCGTCAAGTTATTTAGCCAATCTAACGCAAAAAATGTTACTTCAATCATGATCAGTGTGACATTGGCGAAATAGCATGTTACTCGCAGCGACGCACTTGATCCGAGAGGAACTTCAGATTGCCAAGGCCGAACGCAGATCAGGATGCTGGCGCCCAGTCGGCCCGGCGGACGCGGATACGTCAGGACGCGCTGGATCACGGCTATGTCTCGATCGATACCCTTGCCGCATCGCTCGGCGTCAGCGCGATGACGATCCATCGCGATCTGGATGCGCTTGCCTCAGAAGGCTGGCTGCTGAAGGTGCGCGGCGGAGCCCGTATTCATCCTGCCGCCCTGCTCGATACGACGGTTCGTTCGCGCGCATCACGCAACATTTCCGAGAAACGCGCCATCGCCGCTCAGGCGCTCAGCCACGTCCGGCAAGGACACGTCGTGTTTCTCGACGAGAGCACATCTGCCGGCGCGATGATCGACGATCTGCCGCGGCGGGGTCCGCTGACGGTCGTGACCAATTCGCTCTCCATCATTACCCGGCTGTCCGGAGAGCCGGGTATCGATGTCATTTCAACCGGAGGCACCTACCGGCACGGTTACGATGCATTTTTCGGAATGATCGCGACTGATGCCGCAAGCCGTTTGCACGCGGACATTCTCTTCATGTCCACGACGGCGATCGATCGCGGGTATTGCTGTCATAAGTCCGAAGAAACGGTCCAGTTCAAGCATGCACTGATCAAATCCTCCGCGTTCAAGGTCTTGCTCGTCGACCACACCAAGTTTGGCCTGCGCGCCCTGCACAAGCTTGCACCCGTCACGGATTTCGATCTGATCATAACCGATGACGGCATCGCTGCAGCAGACCGGGCTGAACTCGAATCGCTCGGCGTGAGCATCGAAATCGCACCTCTCGACGCGACGGCAAGGCCGGCCATCGGCCAGCGCATGAGCTGATAGCACCGTGACGATCCTGTCTATCGACGCCGGCACCTCCACCATCAAAGCCGCGGCCTTTGACCGGATGGGCCGCGAATTGTTCGTCGTGCGCAGGGACTCCGTCGTCGAGCGGCCGCGCGAGGGCTGGTCCGAGCAGGATATGGCCCTGGTATGGGATACCGTCTGCGACGCGGTGCGTGAAACTGCGGGAAATGTCGACGACATCGATGCGATCGCCATCACCGCGCAAGGCGACGGATGCTGGCTGATCGATGCCGCCGGTGCGCCAGTCGGACCTGCGCTATTGTGGAACGATGCGCGCGCAGCCGATCAGGTGGGCGCGTGGGTTGCGGACGGTGCTATGGCACACGGCTACGCGGTCAGCGGATCCGTCACCTTTCCCGGCCTCGCCAACGCGCTGCTGCGCTGGATCGCAGACAACCAGCCGGCGCGGTTGCACAACAGCGCCTATGCGCTGACCTGCGGAAGCTGGATCTTCTACCAGGCGACGGGAGACATCCGCGCCGAGCCGAGCGACGCTTCCGCGCCCTTCATGGACGCACGGACGGCAGATTATTCCGACGACCTGTTGTCATCTTATGGCCTTAGCGCCTGCAAGAGATTGCTGGCGCCGATCAAGACCGGCGCCGCGCGCCTCACCGCCGACGCAGCGCGGCGGACGGGGCTGCGCGAAGGTCTTCCGGTGGTGCTGGCACCCTACGATGTACCGGCGGCCGCGCTCGGCGTCGGTGCACACGAGGCCGGTGACGCGGTCGCGGTGCTGGGAACCACATTTCTTTGCGGCGTGGTGACCGACCGGCCTGTTATCGGCGACGAACCATCCGGCTGCCTGGTGTCGCTCGGGTTGCCGTCGCGCTTTCTGCGCTTTCAACCGACGCTGGCCGGCATGGAGGTGGTGCACTGGGCGGCGCACCTGCTCGGCCTGGCCGATGCGCGCGATGTGATCACACTCGCCACTGAGGCGCCGCCAGGCGCTAACGGCGCGGTCTTCCTTCCGTACCTCTCGCCCGCCGGCGAGCGCGCGCCGTTTCTCGACCCGTCGGCGCGCGGTAGTTTCTGGAATCTGTCGCTCGCCCATTCGCGCGCCGACATGGCACGCGCCGTGCTCGAAGGTCTCTGCATGGTGGTCCGCGACTGCCTCACAGCGATCGGCGTGCAGCCTTCGGAACTGCGCTTGAGCGGCGGCGGCACCACGTCGCCGTCTCTGTGCCAGATGCTCGTCGACGTCACGGGCACCCCGGCGCAGCGCGCGGCGTCATCGGAACTGACCTGCCGCGGGGCAGCGCTTTACGCTTTGCTGGTGCACGGGCGGGCCTCAGCCCTGCCGGAGTGGCAGGCATCCGCGCGCGAGAGTTGGTCGCCGAAGCCACAGCAGGTGAAATTCTATGCGCAACAATTCGTCGAATTCCGCCGGGTGCGCGAGATTGCGAGAGCGAACTGGCGCGCGGCCGGTACGAACCTAGGGCGGCAATCATGAGTGCGCCCGGCACGGACATCTGGATCGGAATCGATCTGGGCACGCAGAGCGTGCGCGCGATCGCAGTCACCGGCAACGGCGAGATTCGATCCAATGGACAGTCAGGCCTAACGAGTGATCGCCGCGAAACCCGTCATGAGCAAAATCCGGAGCAGTGGTGGAAAGCCCTGGGCGACGCCTGCCGGCAAGCGATGAAGGGCCTGCATGCCGGCGATCGCGTTCGCGCGCTGTCGGTGTGCGGCACCTCCGGCACGGTTCTTCTGACCGATGCGCAGGGAGATCCTCTCACGCCGGGGCTGATGTACGACGACGCACGCGCCGCCGAGGAAGCGGATCGCGCCAACGCAAACGGGCAATCGCTGTGGACGCGGCTGGGCTACGGCCGCATTCAGACGGTGTGGGGCCTGCCTAAATGGATGTGGCTTGCTGCGCATCAGAAAGAAACGCCGGGCTACTTTGCCCAGCAAGCCGACTTCATCACAGGCCGGCTTGCCGGCCGGCGCACCGCGGCCGATCTCAGCAACGCACTGAAGTCCGGATGCGATACCATCGACAGCCGGTGGAACGCCGCGCTTATGGACTCGCTTGGGCTCGCGCCCGATCGGCTGCCGGAGCTTGTCAAACCCGGCGCGCAGATCGGGACTGTTGGCCACGCCGCGGCCGCGCACACCCACATTCCCGAGGGCGTTCCGATCATCGCGGGAATGACCGACGGCTGCGCATCGCAGCTGGCGTCCGGTGCGGCGACCGCCGGAAGCTGGAACAGCGTGCTCGGCACCACGCTCGTCTTGAAAGGCAAAAGTCCGGAGCTGATCCATGATCCCGGCGGCATCGTCTATTCGCACCGTTCACCTGACGGCGAATGGCTGCCGGGCGGCGCGTCGAGCGCAGGCGCAGGCGCCTTTCTGCGCATATTTGACGCCGATACCAATCTTGATGCGCTATCGTATGAGGCGGAACGGCGCCATGGAATGCCGGCGCCGATCTATCCACTCGCGTCGGCGCGCGGCGAACGCTTTCCCTTCATCGCGCCGGACGCAACGCTTTCTTTGCCGCAAGCCGCGGCAAGCGATCCCGTGAACGCGTATCGCAGCGTAAGCTTCGGCATCGCGGCAGTCGAACGTCTCTGCTTCGACTATCTCAGGGCGGCGGGCTTTCCGATCCATGGCCAGGTGTCGCTCACCGGAGGAGGCGCGCGAAGCGGCTTTCTGAACCGGCTGCGCGCAACGATGCTCAATCGGAAACTCGCGGTGCCCGGGATCGCCGAACCCGCGATCGGAATGGCGCTGCTGGCCTCGACAATCGAACGGCCCCTGGGCGAGGCCTCGCACGCCATGATCCGCATTGCGCAGCGGATCGACCCTGATTTATCTGGACGCGCCGAAGCGGACGACTACTACGTCACGTTTATCGATGATTTGCAGGCCAAGGGATGGCTAGCCCCGGCACTTGCCGGGCAGGCCCGAAGGCGCATGAACGCATGACCGAACTTCTGCTGGTCCGTCACGCCGAATCGATCTGGCACCGCGAGAACCGATATGCCGGGCGGAGCGATATTGGGTTGACCGATCTCGGCCGCGCGCAGGCCGAACGCCTCGGCCGCTGGGCGGCCACCGTGGGCATCGGCGCGGTGTGGACCTCACCGCTTGGACGGTGCCGTCTGACCGCCGCGCCGGCGATCGACCTCGCCGGATGTCCCGTGCATAGCGATGACCGTCTGATCGAGCTGGATTTCGGGCCGCTGGAAGGAAAGACGAAATCCGAGGCGCACGCGGCATTTGCGAACGCGATGGATGCCTATCTCCGCGATCCCGTCGCCAACCGGTTTCCCGGCGGCGAGTCGCCGGAGGCCGCGGCCGATCGTGCACTGTCGTGCCTTCAGGACATCGCGGCGCGTTATCCGGCGCAGCGCGTGCTTGTTGTCGGCCATTCTACCTTGACGCGGCTGGCGCTGTGCCGGGCGCTGGGGATCGAGCTGCGTCACTACCGCAGGCATTTTCCCGTGCTGCTCAACTGCGCCGTTACGCAACTCCGGCTGCACAACGGCGAGGCCGGGCTCGTCGCGCTCAATCTCCCGATCTCTTGCCTCGAATCTTCCGGAAAGGATGCGATCCTGTGACACGCGTGTTGCTTGCGGGCGATCATTTCGTGCAGGCGGACGCCCTGGCACACGAGATTGCGAAGGTTGTGCCATCGGCCGCCCTCGATATGAAGCAACTCCTCCTGCCATGGCCCAAAGTTCCCTTCGCGGCGGTAGCCGAAGTCGATGAAGCCTCGGGATCCGAAGATGAGATGATCACGGCGCTGAAGGATACCGACATCTGCGTCACCCAGATGGCGCCGCTGACCCAACGCGTGATCGCATCGGCGAATGCGCTCAAACTCATCTGCGTCACACGGGGCGGTCCGGTGAACGTCAATCTCGACGCCGCGCGCCGCAGGGGTGTCGCCGTCTGCGCGGCGCCAGGCCGCAACGCCGCCGCAACGGCGGAACATACCATGGCGCTTCTGCTCGCGGCGCTGCGCAAGATTCCGCCACGGCACAGCGAAATTATCGCCGGCGAATGGCGCAGCGATTTCTACGCGTTCGATCAGGTCGGGTTCGAGATCGGCGGATCGACCGTCGGGCTGATCGGATACGGCGCGGTCGGCCGTCAGGTTGCGCGCATGCTCAAAGGTTTTGGCGCTCGCGTGTTGGTCTACGACCCGTTCGCGACCATCGATGCAGCCGACGGCGTGATTCAGGAGAACGACCTGCAGCATTTGCTGGCGTCATCCAAAATCATCTCGCTCCATGCGCGCCTCACCAAGGACACCCGAGGTATGATCGGCGCAGCGCAACTGGCCGCGCTGCCGCCGGGCAGCGTTCTGGTCAACGCGGCGCGCGGCGCGTTGCTCGATTACGAGGCCGTTTGCGATGCACTCGACAGCCGCCAACTCGCCGCCGCGGCCTTCGACGTCTTTCCCGAGGAACCGCTGCCGGCGCAATCGCGGCTGCGAACCGCACCCAACATTGTCATGACGCCGCATCTGGCCGGAGCGACCAAGGAAACCGCGCTTCGCGCGGCGCGCATTGCAGCGAGCCAAGTTGCCGCATTTGTCACCGGGCAGCCGCTTCCGTTTCAGGTCGGTGCCTGAATTGACGCCTCTCCAACTCGACAGGATTCGCCATGAACATCGTCCTGGTTCTCATCGACAGCCTGAACAGGCATCAGATGAATGCCTACGCCAAGAGCCCGATCAAGACGCCAAATCTGGATGCGTTCGCGGCAAAATCGTTCCGTTTCGACAATCATTTCGTCGGCAGCCTCCCGTGCATGCCGGCGCGGCGGGAGATTTTTTCCGGCCAAAAGGAAATGATGTGGCGGCCATGGGGCCCGCTTGAACCTTCGGACGTGCCCTTACCGCATCTGCTGGCCGACGCCGGATTAACGACGGCGCTGATCACCGATCACTATCATTATTGGGAGGAACCCGCGAACGGCTATCTCCAGTCGTTCCAGAGTGTGCATCTGGTACGCGGTCACGAGATCGATTTCTGGAATCCGCCGCTGCCGGCCGGCGAGCCGCTGCCGGCGTTCGCGCAAGCCATCGACCATTGGCGTCCGGGTTATGGGCGCCGCTACTTTGCCAACGTCAAGGATTTCAAGCGCGAGGAAGACTTCTTTCCCGCCAAGGTATTTTCCGGCGCGGCCGAATGGCTCCGCCGCAACGACCGCAACCGGCCGTTCTTCCTGCATGTCGAGTCTTTCGATGTGCATGAGCCGTTCCATGTGCCGGAACCCTACTTCTCGATGTACAACGACGACACCGGCACCGACGATTTTACCGTGTGGCCGCCGTATCAGGACGCCAAGAAACAGGCGGCGTACTTTTCCAAGGTGAGCGAGAAGGAACTTCGGTTCGTCCGTTCACAATACGCCGGCAAGATGGCCATGTTCGACACCTGGTTGGTCCATCTCGTGGCTTAACTCGATGGCCAGTACCTTTGGAAGATGACGAAGGTGATCGTGACCACTGATCACGGGCACGACCTCGGCGAGCGCAAGGCGTTCGGCAAGAGCTATCCGCACTACGACAGTCACGCCAACATTCCGCTGTTCGTGTGGCATCCCTCCTTTGCCGACAAGACGCGCAAGGTGACGGGGCTAACACAGACCGTCGATCTCTACGCCACCGTGCTGGACGCCGCCGGCGCCGCGCCTGTCAACGCCACGCACAGCCGGAGCTGGCTGCCGCTTCTCAAGGGCGAGAACACCATCCGTCCTGCGCTAACCTACGGCACGTTCGGACAGGGGGTTTGCGTGACCGATGGCGACTGGAGCCTGTTCAAGTCGCCGGTGGATGATCGCGGCCTTTTCATCTATTCCTCCGTGATCTATCGGCCGCTGGTGGTCGACAGCCAGGTCGGATCGCAGATCGTCACCGACGTCACGGTCCCGGCGGACAGCGGCAATTTTGTTCCCGGCTCGCCGTTCCCGCAATGGAAGACGCCAATGAAAATCGCGCCCCGCAATCTCGAGAATTTTCTGTTCAATCGCCGGACCGATCCGGGTCAAACCCAAAACCTCTGGGCCACCGATGCACCGCAGCGCGAGCGCATGCTCGGCATTCTGCGCGATATCCTCAGGAAAGAAGGCGCACCGCCGGAGCAGTGGGAACGGCTCGGGCTCTGACTTTTGGCAGTCACGCCGCAGACAAACGGACTCGATAGTGCGCAAACGATCGATCCCTGATGCCCGGCGGCGAAGATACCTATCAGAGCTACGGCGTGGGCGAACCTGTCGAACACACCCTTTCGGCTGTACAAGCACTATTGCCTGTTATGCTGTCAGCAACCTGCAATTCGGAGAGTTTGTCCGGGCCGCGAGTTACACGACAGACGCAGAACGCCAGTCGCACGAACTATTTTTGCTCACTTCGATTTCGCGCAGCTGCTCGGGCTTTGAA
Organism: Pseudomonadota bacterium; assembly: GCA_018240625.1. GTDB lineage: Bacteria > Pseudomonadota > Alphaproteobacteria > Rhizobiales > Xanthobacteraceae > Nitrobacter. The sequence goes on along the minus strand of JAFEFK010000928.1, from coordinate 11,707 downwards.
ATGCCGAGAAGCGCGAGGTTCAGGCTGACTTCGTCCGCCAGCAACCGTATCGCGTGGCGGACACCGGCATCTCCAGCGACAGCCGCTGCAAACAACATCGGCCGGCCGACAAAAACAAACGACGCGCCAAGTTTCAACGCCATCAACACGTGCCAACCGCGCCGGACGCCGCCGTCATACATCAGCTTCAACTTGCCCCCCTGGCCCGCGATGCGCTCGAGCGCATCGAGCGAACTCGCGGCACAATCCGCCTGCCGTCCGCCATGGTTGGAAACAATGATGCCATCGGCGCCCACGGCTTCACAGGTTCGCGCGTCGTCTGCGCTCATGATTCCCTTGACGACGAGATTACCCCGCCAAAGCTGACGAACCTTTTCTACATGCCGCCACGTTAACGCATCACGGCGCTTCATATCCCTGACCAAGGTCGACGAGAACACCGGTGGTCCCGGATCTGCATCCACATTCTCAAAGCGAAAACGCAATCCCCCCAGACGATCACGCAAGAGGATATTGACCAGCCAGGACGGATGCGTAATCCCCTGCCAGCCAAGATTCAGGTCGAATTTGCGAATAGGGGCGCTGAAGCCGTGCCGCACGGCTCGCTCATGAGCGCCATTGACGGGCGTATCGGCCGTCACGACCAGCGTACGAAACCCCGCGGCCTCGACACGCTCCAGCAACGCGGCAATCCGGCCTTCGTCGCCTGGAATATAAGCCTGAAACCAGCTTGAAGAGCCAGCCGCGCTCACTTCTTCCATGCGCGTTAGCGACGCGCCACTCAGGACAAAAGGAATGCCTTCGGCCGAGGCAGCGCGCGCCAGGGTCACGTCACCGTCTCGCGCGATGAGACGGCTGAACCCCATCGGCCCGATGCCGAACGGGTGTGCGTAATCGACACCGAACAGCGACGTTTTGGACGTGCGGTTGGACACATCGACAAGAACTTTCGGAAAGAACGATCTTTCACGAAACGCCTTTGCGTTGCGTCCGTACACGATCGCATCTTCCGAAGCCCCCGCCACGTAGTGAAAGAGTGCCGGTGGCAGCACCCGTCGCGCGCGAGCCTCGAACGCGTTAAGGTTCATGGCCCACGACGTCAAATCCTTCCGGTGACGTGGTTGGGCTCTTACCGCATAGCTGGACATGTTCTGGGTCCTGCGCAACACGAGAGAACTTGATCGGGCTGATCGGTCGCAAGCCGTCAAAAGGTCATCAACTTGATGGTATTCAGTGCGGCCTTCGCCTTTTCCAGCGCCTGCGGTGTTCCGCCCTGCAGGGGGCTGCGGGCGGGGCCTACCGGCCGGCCGATGAACGCCATAGCCTCGCGAAGCGGGCCCGGATGATTAAGCGTATAGAGCGCTTCGATTAGCGGAAGCAGCGCGTAATGCGCCCTGCGGCCGGTGTCGAGATCTCCAGCCTTGGCAGCATCCAAAAGTTTGCAATGGAACGCCGGGATGAGATTCGAGCTCATGAAGATGCCGCCCGGACTGCCAAGCAAGAAGGTCGGGAAGCCGAGGTCATCGTCGCCCGACATCGTCGCGATACGATCGCCCACCGCCGCAATTTTCGCAGAAATGATGGCGAGATCGCGTTCGCATTCCTTGAGTGCAACAATGGATGGAATTTCGGTCAGTTTCTGCAGCATCGACACGTCCAGCGTCAGACCCGTGCGCCCCGTGTTGTTATAGGCCACGATGGGCGTCGGCGACGCATCCGCCACGCGCGCGAAATGTTCGAAAACGCCGGCGGCGCTCGGCTTGATATAATAAGGCGGCAGCACCAGGACGGCCGCAGCGCCGGACGCAGCGGCATGGCGCGCCATTTCCTGGACTTCGCCGGTGCTCGGCGACAGCGAGCCGACGATGATGGAAATACGTCCCGCGGCTTGATCAAGCGCAATGTCGACGAGGCGCTTGCGCTCTGCAACAGTCAGGCTGACGTATTCGCCGCTGCCGCCCGCGACCAGCAAGCCGGCGACCCCTGCGCTCACCTGGAAATCGACGAGGCTGCGGAACGTCGCTTCATCGATTTCACCATTGCGGTCGAAAGGCGTTACGATCGCGGTGTAGATTCCGTTAGCTGAAAAACCCATGGCTCATCTTCCCAAGGTGTTGGTGGCGCTGTTGGGACGTCGTCCCGTGGTTCCTATCGGCTTCCGCGCCCGCTCGCGATGCCGGAGCCTCGGTCGCGCTGTTTCTCGAATTGGTCGGGATATTGTTCGCGTGCGTACGATTCACTGACGAGGCCGGCTTTGATGTCGCCTTCGATGCGTGCAACCGGACGCCGCTTGGGATCTCCGAAGCCTCCGCCACCGGCCTCATGCAGAACGATCACCGATCCGGGCACGACATCGGTTCGCGATTTCGGCGACACCGGTCGCCCATCTAGCGATAACGAACGAAGGCTGCCAGCCCGCCCTCCGCCAAAGCCCCGCGCCGGCAATGTCGTACGCGAGCCGAAGAACGTCGCATCCAAAACGCCGCCCGTGTCGTTCCGGAGTTCAATGATCTGTCCTGCGCCACCCTGATGCTCGCCGGCGCCGCCACTGTCCGGCCTGAACTCTTTGCGGACGACCGTGATGCCGGTGTTTTCCTCCCAGACCTCTACGGGTATGCCGATCATGTTGGACGGCCCGGGAAGAACGGCTCGGCCATCGAGATCCGCAAAAGCGCCATAGCCGCCAGACGTAAAGAGAATGTAGGAGTAGTCGCGCCCGGCCGGCGAGCGACCGCGGAAATTGATCTGGCAGATCATGCCGCAATCGGCTTGCACATGCAGCGGAACAACTTCCTCCAGCGCACCGAAGATGAGCGGAGCGACGTGGTGCCCGAGAATATGCCGACCGCCAGTCGCCGCTGGCCGCTCGGCATTAAGGATGCAATTCGGCGGCGCTGTCAGGCTGACAAAGTCAAGGATCGCCTGATTGTTGGGAATGTTCGGCGCAACAATCGTCTTGAAGCAGAAATAGCAATACGCGCGGGTGTAGCAAAGCGGAACATTGATACCGCTATTCACGATCGGCGAGGTGCCTTCGAAGTCGAAAGTAACTTTGCCGTCTGAAATCGTAATGAGGATCGCCAGTTCGATCTTTGTGTCGTCGCGGACCCCCTCCACGGGCAAACGCGAGCGGAACTCACCCTGTGGCAGGCCCTTCAAGACATCGCGGACGGCGCTGCGCGTCAGCTCGAAGATCGCATCAGCGACCTCAGCGGTGTCATCAAGGTCATATTCTACGAGCAAATCCGTCATCGCCTGGGCGGCGACGGTGCAGGCGGCGACATTTGAATAGATATCGCCGATGACCAACTCGCGAAACCGCACGTTAGCTTCGATGAGATCGAAGACAAATCGGTTTGGCCGGCCGTCTTCGAACAGCTTTACGGGAGGGATGCAAACGCCCTCCTCGTAGTTATCCCGCGCGCCCGTTCCGTAGCCGATGCCACCGATATCCGCCAGATGCGACACTGAAAGCGCGAAGCCGATGAGGCGGTCGCTAAGGAATATCGGCTTTACGATGTTCACGTCGTAGACGTGCCCGGTGCCAATCCATGGATCGTTGGTCAGGAGCACATCGCCGTCCCGCAGCGCTTCGGCGGGGAACGCTTTCAAGAGTCCGGCAAGCGTCGCTGGTCCCGTGCCGGTGAAAGACGGCACGCTCGCTGTCCCCTGGGAAAGGAGACGGCCGCGACTGTCGAAGACCATGCAGGAGTAATCGCCGCTTTCGCGAACCATCGTCGAAAACGAGGTACGCACAAGCGCGGAAACCATCTCGTCGGCGACCGACACAAGCCTCGACCAGATGATACCCGTTTCGATGGGATCGAATGTACGCTTCATGGCCAGCCTTCAGTGTCTTACTCGAATGTCGGCAATAATATCGAAACTCTCGGCCACCACACCTCGCGCAAACGCGGGAAGGTAGATGGTGGTATCGTTCTCTTCGATGAGCGCGCCGCCTTCGATGACATCGCCCGGCCGCAGCGCATATCGATCCCAAACAGACACGGGCGCGGCCGCCGCAGAAAGACCGATCGCGCGGGACGTTTTCTTCTTCTTACCGGAGGCTCCGGCGTTTTGGTAACGGAAGCCCGACAGATCGCAGAGCTGATCGGGTTTCGTGAGTTGAACGGTCCAATTGAAGACCTCAACGACGTAGTCGGGGAAAGTCACGCCGAACACCCTGCGATACTCTCGCAGAAATTCCTCGCGGATCGCGTGCACGTCGCAGCTTTTCAGGTCGTTGACCTGCACTTCAATCTCGTAGCCTTGCCCAAGGTAACGCATACCGAGGGATAGCGAGACGGAAGCGCCCTCCGATGCCAAACTTCGCGCGTTGGCATCCGAAACGATCAGCTTATCGACCTCGGCACGGATCGCATCGGCTGTCAGCGTCTGCAGCACAACTGTATTGGTTCGCTGCAGCGTCAAGCCTTCGCGCCCGACAAAAAGCCCGAAAGCCGACGATACGCCCGCACCAAACGGAAACACGACGGTTGAGATATTGAGGATGCGAGCGATTTCAGCGGCGTGAAGCGGAGCAGAACCGCCCGTGCAGACCATCGCATAGCGCCGGTAATCCAGCCCTAGTTCGCCCGCGTGAACGCGGAAGGCCCGCGCTACGTTTTCGTTGACGGTATCGCGAATGCCCCGGGAAACACGCTCGGCCGGTGCACCGAGCCGCTCGGCTAGCCGCGACAGCGCTGCGAGGGCGAGATCGCGCTTCGCCAGAATGCCGCTATTGGCGAAGTTCTCCTCGCTCAGGTAACCCAACGCGATATTTGCGTCGGTCACCGTCGGCTGCAAGCCACCGCGGCCGTAACACGCAGGCCCAGGATCAGCACCCGCGCTCGCCGGTCCAACAGCCAAGGATCCTCTATCGTCGATGCCGGCAATGCTGCCTCCTCCTGCGCCGATCTCGATCAGATCGATCGCCGGAATCATGAGCGGCAGACCGCTGCCGGGCTGGAAGGCGCCGATGCGCGCGACCTCAAGAGCACGCTGCACGCGAAATGCGCCATTCGTGACGAACGCACCTTTCGCAGTTGTGCCACCCATATCGTAAGCGAGGACATTCGAGAGACGGTCCGTCACACTCGAATTGCGCTTTGCAACTTCCTGCGCGGCGAGAACGCCCGCCGCAGGTCCGGATTCGATCATGCGGATCGGATAACGAACGCATCGTTCGAATTCCAGAGGCAAGCCTGACGACGTCATCATCAACGAATGACCCGCAAAACCGACATGGGCCAAAGCCTTGGCAAGCCGCGCGACATAGTCGACCAGGAGCGGCATCGCGTAGGCATTTATGGTGCAGGTCGTCCAGCGTTCATATTCCCGTTGGCTCGGCGCAATGGCCGAGGAACACGACACATAGGCATCCGGGCGGAGTTCCAGGATCCAATCCCGGACGGCCTCCTCGTGAGACGGGTTCTTGTAGGAATGGACAAAGCAGATCGCAAAGTTGCGAATGCCATGTTGCTCGATGATCTCTGCGACCTGCGCCTGCACGGCGGCCTTGTCGAGCGCAACAACAACATCGCCCGCCGCGGACATGCGTTCGTCGATGCCAAAGCGCAGGTGCCGTTCGCTGACAGGCTCGGGGAACCGCAACTTCAAATCAGTGAGGCTGTACCGATTCTCCCGACCGATCTCAAGGACGTCCTTGAAACCGGCGGTGTAAAGAAGCGCGAAAGGCGCGCCCCTCCGCTCGATCACCGCATTCGTGATAATCGTAGTGGCATGGAGGAACAGGTCCGTCGACGCCAATTGCAGGTCGAAGCGACTCGACAACTTGTCGACGCCCTGCAGAATGGCCTGCTCGGGTGCTTGCGGCGTCGTCAATACCTTGTCGGTCAACACGGTGCGGGTATCGCGATCCAACAGAACGAAATCGGTGAAGGTGCCGCCGATATCCACCGCAAGTGCAAATCTGCTGCCCATGACTAGACCAGCTTCTCGCCGAACCGAGTTTCGAGCGCCGCGAGGCAGCGCAATTCGTCGGGCGCGTACTCGATGCCCACGGCGGACTGCCGCGCCTTCGACTCGACTTCGGGCTGGCCTGGCCACATCACTTTAGCGACACCGTCGGCTGGCGGGCAGGATTCAATCTTGCTTCTAAGCATGGCGGCAGAGGCGGCGTAGTCGCCGGGCGAGGTAAACCGATTCAAGTCCATCGCAACCATGAACCAATTCAGTTCGTGCGGCACGCCCAGCGCCGCATCGCCGAAAAGCTCCGCCATAAAGCCAAGGCCATAACCTTTGTGAGCGCCGGCCGGCAGCATGGCTCCGCCGTCGTAAAAGTCGCACACATTCGTGGTCGGCCGGCCCTCACTGTCGATGATCCAGTCAGCGGGAGCCGGCTTATTATTCGTGCGATAGACAAGAAGCTTGCCCTGCGCCGTTGCCGACGTCGCAAAATCGGCCGTCGCAATTCTGTCGGCATCGAGCGGCATGCTGATCGAATAGGGATTGGTGTCGAAAACGCCCTGCCGGCCTCCAAAGGGAGCCACTTCAGTCAGCCTTCGATGGCCGCCGCCCCCGAATGCAAAAGACCACATGAACTCCTCCGCAAGGATTTCGGTATACGCCCCAATGCGGCCGGTATGTGCGCAGTTGACGACTGCCCCACACGCCAATCCGAACTTTCGCGTCTGGTCGATGAGTTGCGGAATGAGTCGATGGAAGGCCACGATTCCGAAATGATGATTGGCATCTACCCGCACCATGTTCGGCGCAACTTGCGATGAGGTGATCGCCGCCCTGTTCGCGATATAGCCGGACTCGATCTGCTCGACATATTTGAGCAGCCTAAGGAGCCCATGGGAGCGCACGCCGCGCAGATCGGCGTCGACGAGGTGGGCAGCAACAATGCCGGCATCCTCCGGTGGCGTACCGATCTTGACCAAAATGTCCTTGCTGAACGCCTCAGCACGATCGGCGGCAACCTTCATCTTCGCAACCCCGGATGAGCGTCTCTTGCGAAGACGCAATCGACGCCGAACTGACCGGAGTAAACTATATATAATATATTTGAACAGCAAGCGATAAGTTGACATGACGCGACGAAACATGCGCGCCGCGCTGAAGTTTGCGCTTAACCGACGATATCTAACGCCCGGCCTTCTCGGGCACAGTCATCAATGCAGCCTTTAGGCCGCTTTCCAGATGGCGACGATGCGCGTCAACACAGCCTTTAACATCGCCAGCTTCGAGATTTTCGATGAACTCCCCGTGCTCGCGGACCGACTGAGCTAGCCGACCCTTCGTGCTCCACAATCCGTAGAACGAGAAGGACGATTTGATGAATTCGATGCTGGACGTGAGCGCCGCGCTTTGCGCCTGAGAAAACACGACGTAGTGAAACTGCCGATCCAGCGAGTTGATCTTCTCGAGTTCAGGGCTCTTGATGAACTGTTTGAGCTGGCTGTTGATGCGCTTTAATTCATCGATGGTCGGCTTTCTGATGTTCTTGAATGACAGCCTGACCGCATCGAGTTCGAGCATTGTCCTGACGCGGTAAATATCCGACAAACGCACGGCATCGACAGCCTTTACCTTGATGCTGTGGTGAGAATGCCGATCCACCAGACCGGTAGCTGCCAGATGGATGATCGCTTCGCGGATCGGTGTGACGCTAAGGCTGAGATCCTCCATCAAGCGGCGCTGGCTCACGACCTCGCCGGGCTGGTAGAACCCGTTTTCGATGGCATTGCGGATCGCTTCGGCTGCAAACTCCCGCTTCGTAACATACTTAGTGTGATCTGCTCCGTCGGACCAATCTGTCACAGGCTACCTTCCGGTCGATTCACCGTTTTTAGCCGTTTACCACGGCAAACTGTACGATATCAAAGGGTTCCCAGCACTCCGAGAACTACAGCGGAGAACCGTAACATGGCAAGGGCGAACAGGCCCCAAACACAAGATCAACGCTGAACCCATTATCCTTCGACCGCGTCATTTCAAGCCAATACGATTGGGCAGCCAAAGCGCGATCTCGGGGAACGCAATCAACGCAACGCCAAACAAAATCAAAATGATCAGATAAGGCAGCGTGGCCTTCGTGATCTCCCAGAGTTTGGCGCCCGTGATACCCTGGATGATGAAGAGATTGAAGCCGATGGGCGGGTGCACCTGCACAATCTCGACCGCGATCACCAGGAAGATGCCGAACCAGATAGCGCTGAAACCCGCCGCCATCACCATCGGCAAGACGATGGGTAGCGTAATGACGATGATTGAAAAGCCTTCGAGGAAGGAGCCCAGCACAATATAACCGAGGAACAACACCAGCAGCAGCACGAACGGAGACAGATTAAGCCCATGCACGAAAGCGGCCGTGGCTTGTCCGACGCCGAGAAAGGCCGATGCGCTGCCGAGAATCGATGCGCCGAGAATGATCAGGGCGATCATTGAGCAGGTCATGACTGCGCCCAGGCCAACTTCCTTCAGCTTAGCAAGGTTGAGGTCGCGTTGGAACGTGGCGATGGCAAGCGCACCGACCACGCCGGCGGCGGCGGCTTCCGATGGTGTAACGATGCCGCCATACATGCTGCCAAGTACCGCCGCGATCAGAAACGCGACCGGCGCAAGATGCCGCAAGGCCCCAAAACGCTCGCGCCACGGCATTGCGGTGAACGCATCCTCGGATGCAGGCACCAGCGTCTTGTCCCACGTGGTATGGATCATGATCCACGTCATGAAGCACGCGGCCAGCAGAATCGCGGGTACCAGACCGGCCGCAAATAGCTTCAACACGGAAACTTGCGCGAGCACGCCGTAGACGATCAGAATGTTGGAGGGCGGCACAAGAAAGCCCAGCGTGCCGGCACCGGCGAGACTACCCATCGATATTCGTCTATCGTAATTGCGCCGGTCCAACTCCGCGAGCGTGACGCGACCTACGACCTGCGTGGTAGCGGCCGACGAGCCGGAAATAGCAGCAAAAATCGAACAGCCGATCACGTTTGAATGGAGCAATTTGCCTGGCAACAGGCTGGCCCACGGCGCAAGGCCCTGAAACAGCGATGTCGATATTCGAGTGCGAAACAGAATCTCGCCCATCACGATGAAAAGTGGCAGCGCCAGAAGCTCCTGCGTGGTCATCACGTTCCAGGCGTATTGCGCTACCAGACGGTCAACCGGAATGGACTTGAATATATAGAGCGACAGCGAACCCGTCATCGCCAGGGTCAGGCCGACCCAAATGCCCAGCGACAAGCCGCCAAACAGAAGCAATGCCATTGTAGCCAAAATCGTTCCCATGGACGCGATTCCATTTCCAGCGCTGTAGAAAGATTATCGAATAATGTTTCTATTCTCGACGGGCTCGCCGAGGCATAGCTGCCCGAGTCGTGCCAGAAGTTGGAGCGCCAGCAGTACCGCGCCGAAAGCAACGAAGGCTTGCGGAATCCAAAGCGGCGTATTGCTGGCCAGCGATCTTTCATCGATGACAAAAGACCGATACGCGAAATGCGTCATGGCAATCGAGAAGAACGTCGCAAAACCAAAACCGGCCGCGGCCGAGATGCATTCGAGCAGGAACGCGAACCGTGGCGAGGCGTTCGACAGGAGCACGCGAACCCGGATGTGTCCACCGGCGCGAAGCGTGAGGGCGGCGCCGAATGTAAACGTCACCGCCATCAGGTATGAACTGTATTCCCACGCAATCGGAATATCTCGCGGCAGCCAGCTAACGACCGTCGACAAGGTGCGAACGACAATACCGGCGATCATCAGAAGGCAGAGCAGAACGAGGCAGAGCGCGCCAAGCCAGCCATCGAGTTTGGCGATCCGGTCGATAGCGAACAAGGTGGCCTTCGCTACCGTTCGAACTTTCAAATGCCTTACCGAAGTGCCCGTATCTGCCCTGTCCATAATCCGGTCAACCCAACTTTCACCGCTGTATCACAACGAAGCGCCGCCGATCTGGCCGCCTCGCGGCGCGCAGTCACCGCCTATTTCTTGGTGGCGGCGCGATACTTTTCAATGATCTCGCGCGCAGCCGGCACCTTGGTCATAAATGCCTGCCATGCCGGCACGGCCTTTTCTGTCATGAAGGTCTGGACTTTTGCATCCGGTTTGACAAGCTTGATACCCTTTTCCGAAAGAAGTTTCAGCTTGGACGCGTCTTCTTCTTCAGCAGCTTTCCAGAATTCCGGCTCCAGTTTCTTCGCGATCTCTTCGATTGACCTCTGCTGAGCAGGCGTCAACTTTCGCCACTGATCGAGATTCACCGTGACCATGTCAAAATTGGACTGCCAGTTCACGAGATAGCAGTAGGTCATGAAGTCCCAGAACTGGCCGTCGACGCCCGACGAACTCGACGTCGTCACGCTGTTGATGACGCCTGTCGCTAGCGCCGGAACGACCTCGCCCCACGGCATCTGCGCCGGCGATGCGCCCAGTTCTCGAAAGAAGTCGCTGCCGCTACGGTCCACCGTGCGTATCTTCAAAGCGTGCAAATCGCCCGGCTCGCGAATTTCAGGCTTGGCAAAGATGTTCTGACCTGGCCACGGAATGAGATAGAGAATCTTTTGGTTATGCTTCTCGGCGATCTTCTCGTAAGCCGGACGGGCAAGGTCGGTGATTGTCCGCATCTCGGCCGGCGTCGACACCAAATAAGACAGCGACGCGATGCCAAGCAGCGGCTCGACGCCAACCTGCTGGTTCAGGAGCATAGTGCCAATCGGCACCAAGCCATCGCGGATCGCGCCCAACATCTCGGGGCCCTTGAACCCAAGCGCACCACCAGCCTGCACTTTAATGTTCACCCCGCCATTGGTCGCCTTGGCCACCTCGGCAGCGAAATGCTCCGCGCTCCTGACTTGGTAATTGCCGGGCGGATAAGCGATCGCCATGTCCCAACTTTCGGCGGCCTGGGCGCTTTGGCCGTAACCGGAAAGAAGAATGCACATAAGCAACGCCGTCATCCTCGTCTTCATAAAGCCTCTCCCTTCAAGTCCGACATATTATATATAATACATCAATATGCACGCTTTCTATGGTTTGGCAAGCGGCGTTCGAGCTTTGTAACCTCAATGCGGCACCTACCAACGAAACCATAGGCACGGACAATTCTTGATATGACAGACCTAAGGCATTCCCTGGGAGGCGATCGCATATCCGGCAATATCAACCTTCGACCGGAATCCCGACAGACGTCTTGTCGTGCCGCCATTCAGCGGACATCGTGTCTACGTCCGCTCTTGCCTCAAACACAGACTCGGCTTGCACAGCATGCCGCCGCTACATGCAACGTTGCGTGTCTTCGCTAATTCGAATCCGTTTCATGTTTCCCGTGACCAACCACTTTAAGGTCGATCCTGCTGATCAGTTCCGAACGTAGCGCGTCGGCGGCGCTCATTGCGGCCATCATCTGTTGCAAAGTACTAACGTTCGATCCGAGCGACACGATTCCGCCCAGCACCACGGCAATCGATCCAAGCACGGCAACCTGATTGGATCCGAACAAGCCGAGCATCATCAAGAGGAGCAATGCGACCCCGCTGGCGATTGCCGCTTTGGAAACCAATATGATCTTTCGGCATCGATCGGAGCTCTCGGCAAGCTTCTCGAGCTGCGCTTCGATCCGTGAAATCTCGTCGACCGGATTGTCCTCGTCCGTCAGATGCAAGATCGAGATCCGTTAGGTTTACTATTATAGCTGCGGGTCACTTGCGGGCCGCCTGTCAAATTGAGACGAGGC
>JAFEFK010000927.1 GCA_018240625.1 Pseudomonadota bacterium | reverse complement strand
TGGTCACGGTGCCGCCGCGCGCATTTTCCCGCTCACCGAAATTGCGCGCGAAGATCAGTTGCTGGTCGTCCGTGATGTCCTGGCCGTGAAAGACGAGAACCGCGTACTCGTCCATCCAGGACTCGATGGCGCGGGCCTCGTCCGGCGTCAGCGGCTGGCGAAGATCGATGCCGGAGACCTCGCCGACGAAATGCGGATGCAGCTTGCGGACGCTGAGCGCCATGGTGGTTTCCCCGGAGTCATGCGTGCTTGGCAAAAAACTACTCCGGCAAGGCGTGATGTCAACATGCCCGAACGTCGTGGCTGCCATCCTTCGAGGCTCGCTTCGCTCGCGCCTCCCGGTGACGCCGAATCGTCTGACGCTATGCATTCCGTGCCATCAGCCCGCCGTCGACCGGGATCACGGCGCCGGTGATAAAGGAAGCCGCCGGCAGGCACAGGCTCAGCGTCATGTGCGCGACCTCCTCGGGATCGCCATAGCGATTGAGCGCGGTGCGGCGCTTCGCGTAGATCGCCTTGTGCTCGTCGCTGATGCGCGCAGTCATGCCGGTGGCAATCGGGCCCGGACAGATGCAGTTCACGGTGATGCCGTCACGGCCCAGTTCCACCGCGAGCGAGCGCGTGAGACCCGTGACGCCGGCCTTCGCCGCGGAATACGGGCTATGCAACGCGGTCGCACCCAGCGCCTCCGTGGAAGCGATGTTGACGATGCGCGGGCATTTGGATTGGCGCAGATGCGGCAGCGCGGCGCGGATGACACGCGGATGCGCCGTCAGCATCACCGCGATCGCCCTGTCCCATGCTTCGTCGTAGCCGTCGTCGTCGATCGCAAGCCGCACCGAAATGCCGGCATTGTTGACGACGATATCGAGGCCGCCGAAATGCGCTGCGATCGCGCCCACGACGCCGGTGATGGCTTCTGGATTTGCGACATCGAGCGCCCACGCTTTCGCGGTGCCGCCATCCGCGGTGATCGCACCGGCCACCGCCTGCGCGCCATCGGCAGAGAAATCCGTCACCGCAACCTTGGCGCCTTCCGCCGCGAACACCCGTGCGGTGGCGCGGCCCATGCCGCTCGCAGCACCTGTCACGAGAACGGTCAAACCCCTGACCGAACGGCTGAGCTTCTTGAACTCGGACATCGGCTTGCTCCGCTGTTTTGTTATGGCCGACGCGTTGGCGCCCGCGATTGACACAAAGCTGACACTCCCTCTCAAATGGGTCAACCAACACCGGGAGCACGCCAATGAACGAACTGGATTTCACCGGCAAGCAGATGCTGGTGGTGGGCGGCTCCAGCGGCATCGGCAACGGAATCGCGCAGGCTTTCCGTGCGCACGGCGCCACGGTTCATGTCTGCGGCACTCGCATCAGCGCTGCCGATTATTCCGCCGACGAAGGCTCCGATCTGACCGGACTGCATTATTCGCAACTCAACGTCGCCGATCCCGACGCGATCGCGAAGTTGAAGCCGTCTTTTGCAACGCTCGACTGTCTGGTGCTGGCGCAGGGCGCGGTGATCTACCAGCGCGGCGAATTCGAGATGGAAGGCTTTCGCAAGGTGATCGAGGTCAATCTGATGAGCCTGATGGCTTGCGCCACGAAATTTCACCCGATGCTCAGCAAGAGCATGGGCACGCTGATCATCGTGAGTTCGACGGCCGCCTATCACGCCACCAAAGGCAATCCCGCCTACAATGCCTCCAAGACCGGCGCGGTCGGGCTAACCCGCACGCTGGCGCAGGCGTGGGCAGAGGACGGCATCCGCGTCAACGGCATCGCGCCGGGCCTCGTCGACACCAAGATGACGAAGGTCACCACCGAAAACCCGAAGCGGCTCGCGGGCGCGATCGCAAATATCCCCGCGAAGCGGCTCGGCACGCCGCGGGACATGGCGGGCGCCGCGCTGTTCCTGGCGTCGCCGCTGTCGTCCTACATCGTCGGCCATACGCTGGTCGTCGACGGCGGACTGATCCTCTGACCCTGCGGCGCGAGTGCGCAGCCGGGAACCTCATCGCCGCGAGTCAGTTACATTCCACGAGAATGATCTCGCGGAGTGAGCAGGATGGACAAGGATCGGATTGTCGGCGCGGCCAAGGATGTGGCCGGAAAAGTTGAAGGCGCGGCGGGCGACATCGCGGGCGACGCAGGAACGGGTGCTTCAGGCCGCATGCGTGAGGCGGCCGGCACGGTGCAAAATCTCTATGGTCAGGCCAAGGACGCGGTTCGGGACGCTAGCAGCGCCGCCACGGACCTCGCGAGGGACGCTCTCGGAAACGGAAGTGAAACCTATCAACAGGGAGCGCAGGCGGTCGCACGGCAGGTCAAGGAAAACCCGCTCGGTGCGCTTCTGCTCGCGGGTGGGATCGGATTCGCGCTCGCCATGCTGATGAACCGGCCACCGCGGCGTCAACGCTGGCGTTACTAACGCTGGCGTTACTAGCGTCCGAACAGGCCGGGCAGAAACGCGGACGGTCCTACATTGGCAGGTGGCCGCGGCGGCGCGGCGCGAGGTTTCGGCGCTTGCTGGGACGGTGAATTACGGCCGAAGAAACCACCAGACTCGGTCTGATCCGCAGGGCGAATGGGACGCGGCTTCTTCGGCTTGGGCGGCGGTGCCGCAGCCGGAGCAGCGTCATCCGGCGTGGCCGTCGCAACCGGGGTGTCTCCCTTCGCCGGCTCGCGCCCAACCTCTCGGCGCGGCCAGACGTAATCGTCGGCGCGCCCGGCCGGGGCGGACAACGGCTCGCCTTTGACCAGGGTTCTCGCGACCAGCGCGTCGACCGCGGCCGGACGGGTGCCAGCGCCGCCAAGCAACTGATCGGTGCCGACTGATGATGCCACCAGGGGCACGATCGGACCGGCGAGCGGGCGCGGCGCGGGTTGCCCCGGCTTGATGTCGGTGTCCGGCGTGCCGGGTTCGCTCGGAAGCGCGATCGGCCCGGATCGCGCGGCCAGCACGCGCGTGATTTCACGTTCAACGTAGTGCGCGAGCTTGCGCGCGCCGGCTTTGGTGAAAAACACGCCGTCGTAGGAGCGCAGTCTGCGGCTTTGGCCTTCGAAGTCAGGTCCCTGCTGCAGATAACGGCCAGCTTCGTCGACGAAGCCATCCCACACATCGACATAGGTGATACCGGCCTTGCCGGCAGCATCGCGGTAAAGGGAGTCGAGGAACAGCATGTCGGACGTGGCCTTGGGACCGCGCACGGCGGGAAGACCGACCCACAGCACAGGCACGCCCTTCGATTTAAGGACCGCGATCATTTCCTCGATCTTCTTGCTGTAGAGTTCGACCCAACGGTCGCTGCGGAATTCCGCAATGCCGTTGTGGGAGCGCGCGCTTTTCTCCGGCGCTGCGATCGCGGGCTGATCGCCATCGGGGTCGTCGGGCGCCGCTTCAGCATCCGCCGGCTTGTCGTCCGACTTCGCGGCATCGGCCGCATCCGACCTATCTTTCTTGTCCGCTCGCTTCCTGTCGGCCGCCTTGCCGTCCTTATCCTTTTCCGGCGTTTCGCGGATCGAAATCCGATCGTGAAGACCAAGCATGACGACGATGGCGTCCGGCTTTTCGGTCGCGAGGATTGTTTTGGCCGCGGCTGCCCAATCGGCTGGCTCACCCTTGGGCTGGTAGCGAATAAGCCCAGATACAGTTTTGTGCTTGCGGATCACGCCCATGTCGGGCGTCTCGTTGAAGGCGTCTTCGAGACCGTACCCCAGCCAATCGGCCATCGCATCACCCAGTACCAGGACGTTACGTTCGGGTACGGTGTCGCGCTTTTCAGGCGGCGGCGCGTGGGAGTAATTTTCGGGCGGCCGCTGCGGCCTCGGCGCGTGTTGCTGGAACGGCGCAAAGAAGGGATTTCCGTCGCCGCCGAACCAGCCGCCGCCTCCGCCACGGTAAGCCGGGGCTGGACGCTGCTGGAAGCCGAAATTGAAGAACTGGGCCGACGCGGGTGCCGCAACCAGCGTCGCGATCGCCAGGGCCAGCGCAATCAACGCTCCGCGCTCGGTCAATCTACGCAGCGGTGATTTCGGTCTGGACATGCGCTCGATCACAAAGGGATTCAGGCAACAGATATAATAGCGGAATCGGGCCGCAAGCGGGCAGCATTTGCCCCATAAACCGGGCATCGGCCTGCGGCGTCAAGAGCGCGCCAAATTGCTGTTCCGACAGGGTTACTCCCGCTCTTTTGGAGCTTTTAGCGCCCTCGCAGCCGC
Source organism: Pseudomonadota bacterium (assembly GCA_018240625.1). GTDB lineage: Bacteria > Pseudomonadota > Alphaproteobacteria > Rhizobiales > Xanthobacteraceae > Nitrobacter. The sequence continues at coordinate 9,580 of JAFEFK010000927.1, read as the reverse complement.
TCCAGCACATCGGACGACGCAAATCCATCCGCCGGCGCGCCGATCGAGGCCTGAAAACTGCGAAGCGCCTCCCGCGTCTGACCGCCAAACTGACCGTCAGGGGTTCCTCGATAGAAACCGCGCTGCGCGAGAAGTTGCTGCAATTCGAGCCGCTCGGCCCGTGATAACACCCGCTCCTGCCGCGGCCACGGTTGAATAAACGGCGCGCCGCCACGCAATCGGTCTGCAAAATGGCCAATCGCCAGCGCATACGCTTCCGCCGGGTTGTACTTCATGAACACCCTGAAGTTCTGCAGCATCAGGAAGCCCGGGCCTTCCGCACCGGCCGGCGCAAGCAGATAGGCGCGTTCAGCCGAACGCGGGAATGGCTTGTTGCCGGGACGTTTGAGGCCGAGGTGCTCCCACTGCGCGATCGTCATCGCTTTGGCGCGATCCGCCAGCATGTAGTTGAAGCCTTGGGGTACCGCGACCTCGTAACCCCAGGTCTGGCCGGTTTGCCAGCCATCTTTCTTGAGGTTGTTGGCGGTCGACGCGATCAGATCGGCGGGATCGTCGACGACATCGCGGCGACCATCGCCGTCACCGTCGACCGCAAAGCGCTTGAATGCCGTCGGCATGAACTGCGTGGGGCCGAACGCGCCGGCCCATGACCCGCGCATCTGCTCCGGCCGCAAGTCGCCGCGGTTGAGAATCTCGAGCGCCGATAAAAACTCGTCGCGGAAATAGTTCTGACGGCGCCCGACGCAAGCCAGCGTCGCCGTTGATTGCAGTACGCTGCGATCGCCTATCTGGGTCGAATAGTTCGACTCGATGCCCCAGATCGCCGCGATCGCATAACGATCGACGCCGTAGGCCCTCTCGACCGCATCGAACTGCGGTTTGTAGGTCGCAAGAATCTCGCGGCCTTTTGCCAGCCTGGTGTCGTTGACGAGGATGTCGAGATAATCCCAGATCGCTTTGGTGAATTCGGGCTGCGAATCCATCAGGTCCATAATTCGCAGGTCGGGCGATAGTCCCGCCGTGAATCGTTCGAAATTCGCCCGCGTGATATGCCGCCGGGTAGCATCCGGCCACATGGCCGCAACGCAATTTGGAAAATTGGCGGCAGCCTCGCGGATTGCACTCGCAGTCATCAACGGATGGCCCGACGCCCCATCCTGGCCGGTCCAGGGCAACGCCGCCGAACTTGCGGGCGGTGTTGCCGCAGGCTGCGGTTGTGCCGAACCGCCGCGCGGAACTTGAGCCCCTTGCCCGCCCTTGCTAATCGAGCCGGTGAACATGTTATCCAGAAAACCCTGAATTCCACCGCCATTCGAGGTCTGAGCGTGCGCCTCTTCAGGCAGCACAAACACCGCGATCGCCATCGCGACCGCTATCGTTGCTATTCCGCGCATCTGTGCCCGCATCGTCCAAACCATCTCTCAACCCGCAATCCAGCAAGTATTCCCGATATCAGGAGGCCCTGTCACGGTTTCCATTGGCTTAACGGCAGGTCATTTTTCACGACCGGGTGAAGACAATTGGTCGCGGTTCACACCGGCGGCGGCGGCTGACCCATTACCACAGATCCGCCTTTGTTCCCGGCTGCAAACCGGCTAACACCATATCAACCGAATTTCATTCATCCCGCGCGCAAGCAGCCTGAAGAACCAATATGAAAATCCGCAAAGCCGTCTTCCCGGTCGCCGGTCTCGGCACCCGCGTCCTCCCTGCCACCAAGGCCATGCCGAAGGAGATGCTCACGATCGTCGATCGGCCGCTGATCCAATACGTGGTCGATGAGGCCAGGGAAGCGGGCATCGAGCACTTCGTTTTTGTCACGGGCCGCAACAAGGGCGCGATCGAGGACCATTTCGACCGCCAGTTCGAACTGGACGAAACGCTGAAAGCTCGCGGCAAGAAGGCCGAGATCGATTTGCTGGCCCAATTTCAACCTGAAGCGGGCGCCATGAGTTTTACGCGGCAGCAGGCGCCGCTCGGGCTCGGTCATGCGGTCTGGTGCGCGCGCGACATCGTCGGCGACGAGCCCTTCGCGGTGGTGCTGCCCGACGAACTGGTGCTCAACACGCCGGGAGTGCTGAAGCAGATGATCGAGGCGGCCGAAAAACTCGGGCCGAAATCCAACGTCGTCGCGGTGGAAGCGGTGCCCGAGGACATGACCCACAACTACGGCATCTGCGGCGTGGGAAAGCGTAGCGGCAATACCTTCGAGATCGACGGTATGGTGGAAAAGCCGCCGAAAGGCACCGCGCCCTCCAATCTTTCCATCACCGGACGCTATATTCTGCAACCCGAGATTTTCAATATTCTGGAGACGCAGGAGCGCGGCGCCGGCAACGAGATCCAGCTCACCGACGGCATGAAGAAACTCGCCGAGTCGCAAAAATTCTACGGCCTGGAATTCGCGGGCGAGCGCCACGATTGCGGCTCGCGTGCAGGTTTTCTCCGCGCCAACATCGCATTCGGCATGAAACGCGCTGACCTGCGCGACGGACTGCGTGCGGAAATGAAGAAATATCTCGAGAGCTGACCGCCGTGAACAGCTACGACGCGCTACGCGATTATCTGAAACAGCAGACCCAGATCGAGTTCGTGCTCAGCTTCGCACAGATCGAAGAACTCATTGACGCTGCCTTGCCGCGCGCGGCGCAGCGCGCATCGTGGTGGGATACGACGCGCGCGCCCGATGAAAAGATGCCGCAGCGCGAGGCATGCATCGCCGCCGGCTACATCGCGACCCGTCTTGGCGACAACGAAGGTGTGCGTTTCCGCAGGGCGGATGCGCGGCGCGTCCGATACAAATAGCGGGTTATGCGAACGCGCAGCGCAGCCCTCCGCGCGCCATGCAGAATCCGCAATGCAGATCGCGATGCCGGCCAAGGCCTGGTCACCGGCCTGGCGACCGGACTTATCCACGGCGGGATCCAGAATGTGCTCGGCCTTCCGGCCGCAGCAGGGCGACGTATTAACCTGAATTTCTCTTTAGCGTTCGGGCAAACTGACATTGCGATATTGTCGTCGTGGGGCTGGACGCCAATGTGAGCATCGCCGATATGGCGCCACCGGAGAGCAAACAGGTTTCATCGCGCGTCGAAGCGCTCGACTTACTGCGATTGGTCGCCGTCTTGGGTGTCGTGGTTTACCACTACGGCTTTCGAGGACCTACCGTCGGAGATGCGACGCATGTCGCCATCCCCGAAATCGCCTGGTTTGCCCAATACGGTTTCCTCGGCGTTCCGGCTTTCTTCGTGATCAGCGGTTTCGTGATCGCCTATTCGGCTGCCGGACGCACGGCGACTGGCTTTGCCATCGCCCGTTTCAGCCGGATCTATCCCACGTTCGTGCTCTGCATGACGCTGACGTTTCTGACCGTGCTGATAGTGGGACGACCTGACTTCACAACCAGCGCGGGCCAGTGGATTGCCAATCTGTTTATCGCCGCGCCGGCACTGCACCATTCCTATATGGACAGCGCCTACTGGTCGCTGGTGATCGAAGTCACCTTCTACGCTTGGGTCACAGTGCTGATCGGCGTCGGGTTGTTTCCGCGCCGCATCGACTTGATCGTTCTGGTGTGGCTCTGCATGTCGATGGCGAACGAACTGACGATCGATGCGCCGTTCGTGGAAAAGGTTTTTCTCGCCGACGATGCCGGTTATTTCTCGGCCGGGTTGATGATCTACGAATTCTATCGCGGCCGGCGCGATTTCATGCTCCTTGGCATCCTCTGCCTGTCGACCGGTGTAGCGATCTTTCACGCGGTGCATTCGCTGGCGTGGCTCCGCGCCCACTCAGGCACGGCATTCGACGGATGGATCGTAGCCGCGATCTGCCTCAGCTCCATCATCGTCATCTTGCTGGCGACGCGGATCGAGCGGCTTCCGCTTCCGACCCGACTGGTGATTGCGGCCGGCGGAATGACCTACCCGCTCTATTTGCTGCACCAGCAGATCGGCTACACGATTTTTGTGCGTATGGCCCCGGCCAACGCCAAATTCGGGGTGACGGCAATCGTCCTCGGCATAGGGTTTGTAAGCTGGATTCTCTGGCGATATGTCGAAGAGCCGATGCAGCGCGCTGTCCGAAGCCGCCTGGCCGGCTGGGCGACACGGCGGGGTTGGCCATCGAAGCCAAAACTTGTCGCGCATCCCTGAACTACCTTGCACGCCGGAACACCATGGATTGATTCACGAATTCGTGTGTCTTGCAGAGGCTGCGCGCTGTAACAATCCGGCACTCGCCCCGTATCTAGAAGCAGCCGAGCAAAGGCTTGCTATAGTCAGCCCCGTCCGGCGTACCCCGTTGCGGTATTCCATCCACGAGAGGACAAATCCATGCGCCGTCAATTCAGCCGTCATGCCCTCAGCGCCGTCGCCGTTGCCGGCACGCTTGCCGTATCGTGGTTCCTCGTTGGACCTTCCCGCGCCGCAGAAGATGCCGTGATCATTCCGCCGCCTGCGATGGACGCCAAAGCGAGCGAGGGCATCCAGACCGCAGTCGTCGCGGGCGGATGTTTCTGGGGCGTTCAAGGCGTGTTCCAGCACACCGCCGGCGTGGTCAACGCCGTTTCCGGATATGCCGGCGGCGCCAAGAGCACAGCCGACTATGAAAAGGTGAGCACCGGAACCACCGGGCACGCCGAGTCGGTCGAGATCAAGTTCAACCCGAAGCAGATCAGCTACGGCAAGATCCTGCAGATCTACTTCTCGGTCGCACACGACCCGACGCAGCTCAATCGCCAGGGACCGGACAGCGGCACGCAGTATCGTTCGGAGATTTTTGCGACCAATGACGATCAGAAAAAGGTCGCGGAGGCCTATATCGCCCAGCTCAACGCCGCGAAGGTCTACAAGAAGCCGATCGTGACCAAGGTCGGGACGTTGCAGGGATTTTTCCCGGCCGAGGCCTATCATCAGGACTACCTGACATTGCACCCTAACCAGCCCTATATTGCGTATAATGATATTCCGAAGGTCGAGAACCTGAAAAAGATTTTCGCGGACGTCTATCTCGACAAACCAACGCTGGTCAGCAATGCCAAGGCGGCCAACTAGGGGTCCGATTCTAACATTCGCATCCCGTTTCAGCGCGTGTCCTTGCGAATGTTGGAATCAAAGGACCACTAGTATCCCGAATCCGAAGTTCGCCGCATCGTGCAGCGTCTTCATAGCGAACTTCGGATTCGAAAGGACACTAGAAAATTACGATTCTAGTGTGGTTTAGGTTCAGAAGTTCGCTTGAAGAGTTTTGCCGAAAAAATGAAGCGAACTTCTGAACCACCACACTAGCAAGGTATAACCTGCTAGTGGAGTTTTGGATTTGACATTCGCATCCGGAACTCGCGATGAAGTGGGTAGCGAATGTCAAATCTACTCCACTAGCCGCCCGTGTAAAAGGAGGACCGATGTCAGACAGCAAGACGATGCCGGCCAAGATCACGAAGAACGAAAGCGAATGGCGCAAGGAATTGACGCCAATGCAGTATGCCGTTCTGCGCGAGAAAGCGACGGAGCGGCCATTCTCCGGCGAATACGAGCACGAGCAGCGCAAGGGCACCTACACCTGCGCCGGCTGCGGACAGACGCTGTTCGAATCCGACGCCAAATTTGATTCAGGCTGCGGCTGGCCGAGTTTTACTGCGCCGGCGGTCGACAGTCACGTGGACGAGGAGCGCGATGTCAGCCACGGCATGATTCGCACCGAAGTGTTGTGTTCAAAATGCGATGGTCATCTCGGTCATGTCTTCAATGACGGACCGGGCCCGACGGGTTTGCGCTACTGCATCAACTCGGCGGCCTTGAAACTCGAGCCCAAATAACTACGTAGCTCTTCCCGAACCTTACCTTTGCCCTGTGCGACCAGATCTGGTTGTGCAGGGCTTTGTTATCTGCGAGCGGCGATGCATCGCCGTGCGTTAATTAAGAAACGATGAGAACAACTGGATGTCCCAAACTTCAAATCGCCTGCTGCTCGGAATCGGGCTCGCAGGCCTTATCCTCGAAGGCGTCGTTAATCACCCGGCGCTCGCCACCGACAAGGTGTCGCTGTTCAAGGTGATCACCGTAAGAGACGAAATCCTGATCGGCCTCAGCAGCGACGAGCTTGCGCACGTTGAAGGCGGGAATGCCGGCGGCATCGCCAAGGAACTTGCCGCAAAGGGCTCGATGAGCGTGTGGCAATACGGGGTGCGCAAGGCCGAAGCGGGCGCCCTGGAACAAGCCCCTCTGCGCAAGGTCGGCCTGCTGGCCAGTGAATCTGTTCGTGTCGAACCCTACATATCACCGCTCAAGGTGATCCCGATGGATGACGATAGCGCGAAAAAGTGAGGTCAGCGGTCTAGCCATACGAAGGGGGCATGGCTGGAATCGCCGCGATTTCTGTCGTCTCCTTCTCCCATGTCCTTGATATCTAATATCTTCTTTCAAGATCGCCGGTTTGGATGGCGGATTCATCATCCCGGCCTTAAATGGTCGCAATTTTCGCCCCGCAGACCTATATTAATGATCATCACGGACATGCTGTTCACCGGGCGGCCGCCAATGGCCCTGCCTCGCTGTCAGCATTGACCGCATCCATCGCGTACATTTGTAGAGGTTCCCGCCATGGCATTCAGCTTCAAGAAATCCGCCGAACTGTTCCCCGCAGCGATCCGCAAGAAAAAGCGCGCCGGATTTGCCTATCGCCGCTTCGATACCGCGGCCGATGCCGTGCGTTTCGCGATCGAGGAATTGCCGGCGGACTCGCTGAATGGCGCCTACCTCCAGGTGGACGAGGCCCGCTTCGACCAGAACGGCATTCGCTCGCTCTACGAGAGCCAGGAATTCCCGCTCCCCCGCCGCAAGCCGAAGCCGGCCCCTGCCGCTGAGGCCGCCTCGCAGGACGCGGCGTAACAAAATCCGCCAGCGCGCCTGCAAACTCCCCTAGCGCGACTGCTTGTCGATCCAGCGCCGCAGCATCCGCACATTGCGGATGTTGGCGCGGAACATGACATCGAACGCATCGCCGACCACCGGCACCACACCGATCACGCCGTCGAGCGCGACGTTGCCGAGCATCCGCGCCGTGATGTGCCATGGCGCGCCGAGCGCACGCGCCTCACGGACCAGCCACAACGAAATCGCCGTGGTGATGATATCGCCGATCACCGGAACCAATCCGATCAAGCCATCGATGCCATAACGGATGCTGGTGCCCGGCACGATGAAGGCGACGTCGAGCAGCTTCGCCAAAGCCTCGAGCCGGGCCAGGCGCTGCTCGCGGGTCAGCGGCCGGAACGCGGTGCTGAAATCGAACGCGAACGATCCCTGCTGAAATGACCCTCGCTGAAACGGCTCACGTCCGAAGGCGCCGGTGCCGAACGCGTCGGCTCCCTGCGGGCCCGGATGAATTTCGCGGCCATCCTGATCGATGACTTTCGCCCGCGCGGAAGATCCCCGGGGACGGGTGGGATTACGCGAAAAGGGATCGTTGTTCGACATGGCCGTCATGTGGGACGTTCCGCCGACCAATGCAAGCGCGTCACGCGGTCGCTACGGAAGCTCGTCTCATCGTGCCGACCGTCCGCGCGCCCCGCTTGGCGTCAGCCCGAAACGGCGGCGGAAGCAGCGGTTGAAATAGGACAGGTCGTTAAAGCCGCAGTCGAAGGCGATATCGCTGATACGGCGATCACCTGCATGCATCAGCAGATCCGCCGCCTTGCGCAATCGCAATTCGTTGAGCCGGACATTGAAATTGGCGCCGTCTTCATACAAGAGTTCGTTGACGTAGCGCTCCGACAGGCCGGCCGCGGTCGCAAGACGGTGCGCGGAAAAGTCCGGCTCCGCAAACCGCTTTTCCAGAATCATCACCACAGCCTGCAATCGCACCGCGCGCAGGCCGCCGCGCCGCGCAGCCTCCGGCATATCGTCGCGCGCACCGAGACCCAGCGTCACCAGATCGATCAGGTGATTTGCGATCGCCATTCCGGCCTCGTCGACCGCCCCGGGATGCTCAAGCAGGAGGTCGCTGTAATCCATCGCCAGCGACAGCGCGCCGCCCGGCGCCAGTTCGCGGCCGACCCGATCGTCGAGACCGTGGATGCTGGCGCGCAATTCCGCCGGCAGGTGCACGTTGGTAAACTTCTTGTGGTTGACGCCATCGGCGCTGTGAAACGGCTCGTCCAGCTTCAGCAGCACCAGACTGCCGGGACGCAATGAAAACTCGCGGCCGCGATGCACCAGTTGCGCCGTGGTGTGGCCGGTGTGGCGCGCGAGACAATAGCGGTCGTCGTTGGTGACGCGGATCAGCCGCTTGCTGCGCCTGACCGTTTTGAACGTCCCGTCGCAGCGCCCGAGCAAGGTGGTGCCGATGGTGATGGAATTCATCGCCGCGCGAAACGGCACGTCCTCGGCGGGATCCAGTTCGCCCGTATTGGAAAAGTGCTCAAATAATTCCGCGAACGACAGGAAGCGTTGCCGATCGTTGAGATTCCCGGGCAACATATCGGTCGAGAGCATTTTCTTGATGACCGGCATAACGCCAAATTCCAGATCGCTGACGTGTGACGATAAATCCCAAACAACAGTCCGAAATCCCAAACAACAGGGACGCGTCCGAGCATAAAATTCAGCCGGCGCGCCGACCCGTCCGGACCGCGGACGATAACCTGCCTGCAACGATATGAACGCCGGCTGAAGTCAAGCTCTACGCTAACAGCGCCGTCCAGTCCAAATTTCAAATGCGTGAACGCCCGCTGGTCCAAGACATCGCGGCAGCGGCGCCATAACCATCTGCGGCGGCGGACGCAAATTCGCGACGCCCTCGCCGGAATCACAGCACAGGCCCTGCCGCCCGAGCCGGATTTTGGGAACGTTCAACGGACGAGGAGACCAACGCATGAAACTTTCCGTACCGCGCGCCATGATGCTCGGCGCCATCATCGCCAGCAGCGCCGGCATCGGCTACGCCATCGCCGCGCAACCGCACATGACGGCGAGCATCGGCCTGCTGCGGTCGGCGCGCGCCGAACTCGCCGCCGCCACGCCCAACAAGGGCGGCCACCGCGCACGCGGCCTGGCGCTGATCGACCAGGCCATCGGCGAAGTGCAGGCCGGCATCGCCTTCGCCGGCGGCCGTTAGAGCCATTTCCGTTCCGATGGAATCGGAACGAGGCTCCAGATTCTTGTTTTGACGCATTTTCTTTACGCGAACCGGTATCCACTTCGCTCGAAAACGCTTTAACCGCTCATCAGTCCCAAAATACCACAGAAGAGACGACAGAGGAGACGACACATGAAGACACTTGTTGCAGCAGCTTTTATCGCAAGCCTGATCGCAGGCAGCGCCACCGCGATGCCGCTCGGCCCTGTCACACAGGGTGCGCAGGCGGACATCATTCAGGTCGCAGGCGGATGCGGCCCCGGCAAGCATCGCGGCCCCTTCAACGGATGCCGGAATAACTGGGCCAATCCCGGCGCACACGCCTGCCCGCGCGGCTATCACATCGGCCCCGGCGGACGCTGCCGCGGCAACGGGCGCTAGTGTCCCGAATCCGAAGTTCGCCTCATTATGCAGCACGTCCGTAGCGAACTTCGGATTCGAA
>JAFEFK010000926.1 GCA_018240625.1 Pseudomonadota bacterium | reverse complement strand
TGGGACAGCGGTCTGTTGGGTCGTTGACGGGGACGCACAAGTGATTGGGCCGGACGAACATGAACGCACGATGGCGTTCGCGGAGGTCGCGCTCGGCCAGATCAGGTCGTTGCGGCAGAACGCTATCCCGCGCAATTACGAGATCTGGTACGTCTACGCCACCGGATACAATTCCTCGCTCAACAAGATCATCAACGAGACGCTGGCGCGTCACGGCAAGCTGACCGAATCCGATCTCGAACAGATCTACGAAACCTACCTCTCCCAGATCAGAACCACCGACCGTATCGACAAGGTCGGCGCACGCGTCATCAACGAAATCGATGACGTGATGACCCTGATTACGGACGCGCTGAGCATCACGGCCAGTTTCGGCAGCAGCCTGAAAGGCGCGACCGACCGGCTCAGCATCGCCAGCAGCCGCGAACAGGTCAAGGCGGTCGTTGAAGCGCTGGTCAAATCCACCCGCGAGATGCAGGAAACCAACAAGGCCCTGGAAGATCGTCTCGCGGTCTCCAAGGTCGAGATCAACAACCTGCAGCAGAGCCTCGAGGCGATCAGGGCCGAGAGCCTGACCGATCCCCTCACCGGACTCGGCAACCGGAAATATTTCGACCGCGCCGTCGACGATGCCGTCGCGCTGGCGATCAAGGAAGGCGGCCCGCTGTCGCTCCTGATGTTCGACATCGACCACTTCAAGTCGTTCAACGACAACTACGGTCACCTCACCGGCGATCAGGTGCTGCGTCTGGTCGCGATGTCGCTGAAGCAAACCATCAAGGGCCAGGACATCACCGCACGCTACGGCGGCGAAGAATTCGCTGTGGTATTGCCCAACACCGGCCTGCGTCAGGCGCTGACGGTCGCCGACCACATCCGCCGCGCCGTCATGGCCAAGGAACTGAAGAAGAAATCGACCGGCGAGATTCTCGGCCGCGTCACCATTTCGGTCGGCGTTGCGATCCTGCGCCTCGGCGACGACACCGACTCGCTGATCGAACGCGCGGACGCCTGTCTCTACGCGGCGAAGCGGAACGGCCGCAATCGGGTGATCTGCGAAGCCGATCCGGAATACTCCGAGGCCCAGGTTCAGGTGGCCTGACGTTTTCGCTTTTTCTTGCCGGTTGTCTTGGCCACGGCGCGCTTCGGCGCCGATTTTCTGACAGTTCTCTTGCCGACAATCTTTTTGCTGGCGATAGCCTTGTCTGTGTCCACCTTGGCTGTCTTGCGGGCTTTCGGCCGCTTCTTCAGTTTTGCGCGCAGAGCTGCCGCCAGCGCATCGCGTGCCCAGCCAGCGAGTTCGTCCGGATCGTCAACCAGCCGCTCCGGCACGTGCCAGTAGGACGCCACCGTCACGGTCTTCTTCGATGTTGAATACTGAAACGGCTTTGCGCCCTCGGCCTCAAACCGGGGAATGGTCTGTTCGTCGGCACGAAATATCAGACCGGCGCGCAACGCCATCGCGAAGTTCACGCCGTCGACCGAAATGCCGAATCCGGAAAACATCTTGCGCAGCGTGACGGGGCCGAAGACCGAGAAAAGATCGAGCAGGAATTCGCGGTCCATGAGCGAACCGCCTGCGCTCAGCCGTCGATCTTGGCAGGCGTCAACTGCACGGACTCGCCGCAGCCGCAGGCCGAAACCTGGTTCGGATTGTTGAAGATGAACTGGGCCTGCATCTTGTCGGCCTTGTAGTCCATCTCGGTGCCCAACAGGAACAGCACCGCCTTGGGATCGACCAGCACCTTGACGCCCTTGTCCTCGACCACTTCATCGGTCGGCTTGATGTCGTGGGCGTATTCCACCGTATAGGACTGCCCGGCGCAGCCGCCGTTCTTGATGCCGACGCGCAGGCCGACAATCTCCGACTCCGCGCGCGCCGCAAGTTCCTTCACACGCGCGGCGGCCGCGTCGGTGAGGCGCATCACCTGCGGACGAGGCCGCGCCTTCGGTTTTGTTGCTGGTGCGTTCGGTGTCATGTCAGTCATTTGGTGAATCCTGAGGGCAAATCAATGCCGCGCGTTGTCACAAGTTAAGCGCAAAAACCTTCACCACATATTGAGGACGAGGCGCGCCTCGTCGGTCATCCGGTCCGGCGTCCACGCCGGCTCCCACACAATGCTGACGTTGACAATGCCGACGCCGGGAACGCTGGCAACGGCATTTTCCACCATGGTCGGCAACTCGGCCGCGGCGGGACAATTCGGCGTCGTCAGCGTCATCTCGACATCGACCGCGCGGTCGTCCTTGATATCGACCTTGTAGATCAGGCCGAGTTCATAGATGTCGGCCGGAATTTCCGGATCGAACACGGTTTTCAGCGCGGCCACGATCTCCGTGCCCATCCGCTCGGTCTCTTCGGGCGGCAGCGCGGAGTTGGTCTGCATGTTGCTGGTCTTGGTCTCAGCAACCTTGGCCTCAGTTTTGACTTCAGCGGTATCACTCATGAGAACAAATCCCGTGCCTTGATCAATGCCTGCGCCAGGTGATCGACTTCCTCGCGCGTATTATACATCCCGAACGATGCCCGGCATGTGGCCGTGACGTTGAACCGCTCTAAAAGCGGCATCACGCAATGGGTTCCGGCGCGAACCGCGATGCCGGAGCGATCGATCACGGTCGCGACATCGTGGGGATGTGCGCCCTTCATCTCGAACGAAATCACCGGCCCCTTGTCGCGCGCCGTGCCGATGATGCGCAGTGAATTGATCTCGCGCAGGCGCCCCTCGGCATACGTCAGCAAGTCATGCTCGTGCGCGGCGATCCGCGCCTTGCCGATCGAGTTCACATAGTCGATGGCCGCGCCGAGCCCGATCGCCTCGACGATCGCGGGCGTGCCCGCCTCGAACTTGTGCGGCGGATCGCCGTAAGTGACCCAGTCCTTTGCAACCTCGCGGATCATCTCGCCGCCGCCGTTATACGGCCGCATCGATTCCAGCAGCGCATGCTTGGCATAGAGCACGCCGATCCCGGTCGGCCCATACACCTTGTGCCCGGTGAAGACGTAGAAATCGCAGTCGATATCCCTGACGTCGACCGCCAGATGAACCGCACCTTGGCTGCCGTCCACCAGAACCGGAATGCCGCGCGCGTGCGCACGTTTCACGACGTCCTTGACCGGCACGATGGTGCCAAGCGCGTTCGACATCTGCGTAATGGCAACGAGCTTGGTTTTCGGCGTCAGCAGCTTCTCGAACTCGTCGATCAGGAAATTGCCTTCGTCGTCCACCGGCGCCCACTTGATGACCGCGCCATGCCGCTCGCGCAGAAAATGCCAGGGCACGATGTTGGAGTGATGCTCCATGATCGAGAGCACGATCTCGTCGCCGGCCTTGATGTTCGGCTCGCCCCACGACGACGCCACGAGGTTGATCGCCTCGGTGGCGTTGCGCGTGAAGATGATCTCCTCGGTTCGCGCCGCGTTGATAAACTGCGCGACCTTGGCGCGGCCGCCCTCGTAAGCCTCGGTCGCCGCGTTGGCGAGATAGTGCAGCCCGCGATGAACGTTGGCGTACTCGGTCTTGTACGCCTCCGTCATGCGATCGAGCACGGCATTGGGTTTTTGCGCCGAGGCCGCGTTGTCGAGATAGACCAGCGGCTTTCCATAGACCTGCATCGCCAGCGCCGGAAAGTCCTCGCGCACGCGCATCACGTCATAGGAACCGTTGGCGACCGCCGGATGGGTCATTGCGCTTCGTCTCTCTCTTGTCGTCAAGCCCGGCCATGACGCCGGTTATTCAACGTACGTCTTACCCCCGCGCCGCCAGCCACCGTTCGGCGGCGGCCACGGCAACCTCACGCAACCCGTCGTCGACGATGGATTCAATCGCCTCGCCGACGAACGCCTGGATCAGAAGCGATTGCGCCTCCTTCTCCGAAAGCCCGCGGGCGCGCAGGTAGAACAGCAGGCTTTCGTCGAGCGCGCCGATGGCCGCGCCGTGACCGCAGGTCACGTCATCGGCGAAGATCTCGAGTTCCGGCTTGTTGTCGGCTTCCGCCTCGTCAGACAACAGCAGCGCCCGCGTCATCATCTTGGCGTCGGTCTTCTGCGCGTCCGGATGCACGTTGATGCGGCCCTGGAACACCGAATGGGCACGGTCGTCGACGACGGCGCGGAACACCTCGCGGCTCTCGCAATTCGGGACCATGTGGTCGAGCACCAGCGTGGCGTCGCCGTGCTGCCGCTCCTTGAGCAGATTGACGCCGTTGATCGAGGCTGAGGCATGTTCGCCACCGAAGCGGATGAACGCCTGATAGCGGCTCAGCATTGCCCCCGTGGTGAGGCTGAGGGTGTTGAAAACGGTCTTCGCGCTCAGCGTCACGATCGCGGTCGAGATATTGGCTGCGTCGTGCGCATCCTCGACGAGACGGACATGTTGCACGTCGGCGCCCTCGCCGGCCCACAGCACGACGGCATCGTGCACCTGATAGGTCCGGGTACCCGGCGCCGCAACGAAACTCTCCACCAGCGTGACGCGCGCCCCCTTGCCGATCCGCACCAGCGAGCGCGTAAAAGCCGACGTCGATGACTGTGTCGCGATATGCACGAGATGCAACGGCTTGGCGAGCGTGACGTTGTCGCCGACCCCGACCACCACGCCGTCGGTCGCCATCGCGGCATTGAGCGAGACCATGGCGTCCGCGGTCGCATTGGTGCGCAGGAGATCGGCCCGCATCGAGTTGTCGGCGTTCTCCAGCACCTCGCGCAGCGAGCGGATATCGACGTCCCTTCCCAAGGCGCCGAGATCGGAAAGTTCCGGCGCAAAGAAGCCATCGACCAGCACGAGCCGGCAGGCATCGGTGATTTCCAGTGCCGCGTAGGCTTCCGCCGCGCGCTTCAACGCATCGGCCTCGGGCCGGGCGGCAAGCGGGGCCACCTCGCGCAGCAGCGTGCGCAGGTCGGTATATTTCCATTCCTCGATCCGGCGATGCGGCAGGCCGCGGCCTGCGAAATCGGCGTACGACGCCTCGCGCAATTCAGAGACCGGCCCCGTTCCCGGCAGGCGGCTTCGCGCGGTGGCGAAGACGTCGCCCGCGGCGCGTTCCGGTGTCGGTTTGACCAATGCAACGTTCATGATGACACTCGATCAGGCTGCTTGATCTTCGAATTGCGCGTAACCCGACTCTTCGAGTTCCAGCGCCAGCTCCTTGCCGCCGCTTTTCACCACTTTGCCCTTCGACATCACGTGGACGAAATCCGGCACGATGTAATTGAGCAGCCGCTGATAGTGGGTGATGACGATCATGGCGCGGTCGTT
>JAFEFK010000925.1 GCA_018240625.1 Pseudomonadota bacterium | reverse complement strand
CAAAGTCGAGAAGGGATACGTGATGGGAAACTATCTCGGCCTGATCGAATTTTTCGCTGTGGCCATGTTCGCTCTCGCCTGGGGTATCCTTGAGCTGGTTGGCAGGCGGCTCGACAGAAAGAATGAAGCCGAACGGGCGAAGCGGCGGGGCTCATCCGGCGCGAACTGACATGCCGCGATTCTCCGATGCGCCTCTCGCGCGAGCCTCGCAAGGTCTCTGTCGTCAGCGCGCTACTGTCGCGCCCTCGGCATCCGGAACGGCAGCATCGCCTGCACGATCGGCATCTTGAACCGATCGAGCGACAGGCTTTCGTGCATCAGGGTGACGGGCTCGCCAAGGAGTGTTGCTGACACGATCGAGCGCGCATAGAACGGCGCATCTTCCAGGGTTTTCACGACACGCGCCGGAATTTCGCTGCGAACGCTGCGATCGACCCGCCATCCCGTGCGGTTCAGTCCGGCCTCCGGCGGCGGCGCGAAGGCCTGCATGTTGCCTTGCGGATCGAAGGTCATTGCGAGATCGACGCGGCCGCCGGCGCGGCGCTTGGCCTCGTAAAGAATCGCGGTGCCGTCTCGCGTGGTCCCGCGCGACCACTGCCAATCGCTGAAACCATGCTCAAGCGGTTCGTCGCCGCGGTTCATGTCGAAATAGCCGTCGCCCTGCCAGCGCAGATGCGGATGATCGAGCGCGACCTGGACGCGCGCGCAGGGCGCGATCGGCCACCAGCAATGATTGCCGCTTTCGTTCAACGAAAAGGTCTGCCGGGTGACGGCCGTCGGAACAACCCGAATCGTTCCGCTGACGCGCCTTGGAATCGGCACGGACATCTCGTTGATGCGGATCGTCAGCGACGTGCCGTCCCATGACAGTTGGCTTGGACCGACGGCGAAGGAGTTCACCGTGCGGGTGACTGCGCCGCGCGGCCGCTTGGTCATGGTCCAGCGGTTGGCGCCTTTGCTATAGACCGCCACATTGAGCGCGCAGTGATTGAGCGGATCGGCAACGCCCTTGCGTCGCGCGAACGCGTAGTAGGGCGAAAACACACTGCCGATGAAAGCGATGACGGTGATGCCGTGGTGGCCGTCGTCGCTCAGCGCATCGATATACCACCACGCATAGCCGTTGCCGTGGACCGGCCTTGCGAAGTCAGGTCCGCGAGCACGCTCGACGCCGCCGAACGGCCCGACAACGCCGCCATCGGGACGCCCGGCCCCGGATGCGTGCTGCCCCCCGCCAGATAAAGTCCGGGTATTCTGGTTCGCGCTCCCGGCCGCTGAAACGACGCGGTCCATCCGTGCGAACTGCGGCCGTACAGCGCGCCGCCCGTCGCCGGAAACAGGGTGTTGAAGTCCGCAGGGGTCGTCACTCGTGTCGTTTCCGGCCGCCGTTGAATGTGAAGGCCGCACCGCTCCAACGTCTGGAATGTTCGCCGGGCGCATTGGTCCACCTCCGCTGCATCGTAGGAATGCCGGTCGCCATTCGCCGGCGCGTTGACGAGGATCAGCAACCGCTCTTCGCCGTCGCGGGTAAGCCCGTCGCCGCCGCGATCCTGGGCGCAGACATAGACCGTCGGCTCGTTCGGCAGCGTGTCGCGGCGGAAGATGTCGTCGAATTCGGCGTGGTAGTCGCGCGAGAAAAACACGTTGTGAAGATCGAGCGGGAAGCCGCTGGTTTGTGCGACGACACTCCAGGTCACGGCGGACAACGAGCGCGCGCGCGGAGAAATGACGGCAGCCCCGCGCTGTGCATTGATGCCGAACCATCCGCCGGCGACCGCCGCGACATCGGCATTCACGATCACGGCATCGGCTTCGATCCGCTCGCCGCTCGCCAGCCGGACGCCATGTGCTCGGCCGCCGGAGATCAGCACCTCGGTGATCTCCTGACCGTAGCGAAGCGTGGCGCCAAGGGACGTCGCGCCCGCCGCCAGCACCTTGGCGAGTGCGTGCATACCGCCATCGATGCTCCAGACGCCTGAGCGTTCGACATGCGCCACCAGCATCAGGGTGGCCGGAGCCAGATAGGGCGACGACCCGCAATAGGTGGCGTAGCGGCCGAACAACTGCTGCAACCGTGGATCCCGGAAATACTGCCCGAGCGCCGACCACATCGATGAAAACGGCTTGATCTGCGGCAGGCGCATCAGCCCGCGCCACCCGCCTGCTCCGATCAGCCCCGACATGCTCGCTTGCGATGCGCGCAGAAAAGGCTTTTCGAGAATGTCGTAGATCTTTTTGGTGTCGCGGCAGAAGGCGCGATAGCCCTCGGCGTCCGCGGCGCCGGCGAAACCTCCGATCGCATCGGCCGTGCGCTCTTCGTCGGCGAAGAGATCAAGCCGAGACGTGTCATCCCAGGCGTGCCGTGCCAGCGTTTCCAGCGGCCGCAGGCGGACGTGATCGGAAAAATTCCGGCCCGCTGCGGCAAACAGTTCGTCGAATACCCAGCGCATCGTGAAAACGGTCGGGCCGCTGTCGATTTGCGCTTGTCCGATCGGGATTCGCCGCATCTTGCCGCCCGGCGCGTCGCGGCGCTCCACTACTGTCACGTCGAGGCCGCGTGCCGCCAGCGCGAAGGCCGACACCAGCCCGGCGACTCCTGCGCCAACGACGACAACACGATCTCTGGGCATCTTGCTGCCGGCTCCGCGTTGTCATTGACAGATGTCCATATTTATTTACACTTCATACGACAAGTCAACTTGACATCAGTTGGCGCAGTCCCGGGAGTCTGCGATGGACATTACCAGCCGGATCGAACGCACTCTGAGCGAGGCGATAACGCAGGCGGAGGTTCCCGAATGCCCCCCGCGTCTGGCGGCGGCGATGCGTTATGCGGTGTTTCCCCGAGGTGCCCGCGTTCGGCCACGGCTTTGTCACAGCGTTGCCGCAGCGTGTGGAGAGGACCATCCGGCCGCCACCGAGGCCGCCGGAGCAGCGCTCGAACTGCTGCATTGCGCTTCGCTCGTGCACGACGACATGCCGTGCTTCGATGCGGCAGAGACTCGGCGCGGGCGGCCCTCGGTTCACAAGGCTTTTGGCGAACCGCTCGCTTTGCTGACAGGCGACGCGCTGATCGTGCTGGCGTTTCAAACGCTGGCGCGCATTCAATGCGCACCGGAGCGGCTGGCGGCGCTCACCCTGACGGTCGCGCAATCGGTCGGCGTGCCCTCGGGCATCGTTGCGGGGCAAGCCTGGGAATGCGAATCGCAGATCGATCTCGCGCACTATCACCGCGCCAAGACCGGGGCGCTGTTCGCAGCAGCGACAATGGCGGGCGCGGCGTCGGCGGGTGCGAACGCTGCACCCTGGCGGATGGTCGGCGAGAAACTGGGCGAGGCCTATCAGGTTGCCGACGATGTTCGCGACGCCGCCGCTGACGAAGACGAGATCGGCAAGCCGGTCGGCCGCGATCTGGCGTTGGGACGTCCGAGTGCCGTGATCGAGCTCGGGCTCGATGGTGCGCTCTATCGGCTGCATGAACTGGTGCGCGGCGCAATCGATGCGATACCGCCGTGTCCCAACGGCGCCGAACTGCGCTCACTGATGCTGTCGGAAGCCAAACGGCTGGTGCCGGCCAAACTCGCGCAATTCGCGGCGTAGCGATCATGGCCGCGGTCGCGCATGGCGATGCGGAGGCTGCGCGATCGGGTGTGCAAATGTCGCGCATATCGCCGCGGCTGTCGTTGCACGACCGGCTGCTGGGCTTGCGCGATTCGATTCTGGCCAATCAAGGTTTCCAGCGATTTGCAGGCACTTTTGCACTGACGCGGCCGATCGCGCGAAAGCGGGCAGGCGCGCTGTTCGACCTCTGCGCCGGATTTGTCTATTCGCAGATCTTGCTGGCCTGCGTGCGGCTGAGGCTGTTCGACCATCTGGCGGAAGGACCTGTTGGCGCGGCCGACCTGTCGTCGCGGCTGTCGTTGCCGGCCGAATCCACGACGATGCTGCTCGACGCCGCAACGTCGCTGAAGCTGGTTCAACGCCGCAGCGGCAACCGGTACGGGCTCGGTCCGCTCGGCGCGGCCTTGATGGGCAATCCCGGCGTCATCGCGATGATCGAACATCATGCCATGTTGTATGGCGACCTCCGGGATCCGGTTGCGTTGCTTCGCGGCGAAACCGGATCGGGCGAGCTTGCCGCCTACTGGCCCTATGCGAAGGCCGGCAAGCCGGCCGCGCTCGGCCATGACGCGATCGCGCCGTACACCGCGCTGATGTCGGCGTCGCAACCGATGATCGCGCAGCAGGTCCTGCATTCCTATTCGTTCCGCGATCATCGCTGCCTGCTCGATGTCGGCGGCGGCGATGGCGCGTTTCTCAGCGCGGTCGCGGCGCGGTCGCCGAAATTGCGCTGCGTGCTGTTCGACCTTCCGGCCGTGGCGGACGAAGCCAGCGAACGGTTTCGCCGCGAAGGCTTGTCGTCGCGCGCGGTGGCGATCGGCGGCAGTTTCCTGACCAGCCGGCTGCCCGAGGGCGCCGACATCGTCTCTCTGGTGCGCGTGCTCCATGACCACGATGACGATGATGTGATGGTGCTGCTGCGCGCGATCCGCAGCGCGCTGCCTGAGAACGGCACGCTGCTGATCGCCGAGCCGATGTCCGGCGTCAGAGGCACCGAGGCGATCGGCGACGCCTATTTTGCCTTTTATCTTCTGGCGATGGGCAGCGGCCGCCCGCGAACCTTCGCGCGGTTACGGGACATGGTTTCCGAAGCGGGCTTTTCCGATATCGCACTCCACGCGACGTCGATGCCGCTATTCACGAGCATTATGACGGCGCGCGCTTCGGACAAATCTGTTAATCGAGCTTGACACTCGATTATGTAAGTTTAGCATGACATATGAATTGTCAGGCTACTCGTATGAACCTCGGAGTGAGCGATGGAAGCCATCGCGGTGGTGTTGAAGCAGCCGGAGCAAGTTGAGCTCAATCGGCTTGCCTTGACTGCTCCCACTCCCGATGACGTGGTGGTCGATGTCGACTGGAGTGGCGTCAGCACTGGGACCGAACGCTTGTTGTGGTCCGGCCGGATGCCGCCATTTCCGGGAATGGGATATCCGCTGGTTCCAGGCTACGAGTCGGTCGGCCGCGTGGTCGAAGCCGGATCTTCCAGCGGACTTCATCCCGGCCAGCGTGTGTTCGTCCCTGGCGCCAAATGCTTCGGCGACGTGCGCAGCCTGTTTGGCGCTTCGGCGTCGCGACTGGTGGTCGCAGCGAACCGCGCGGTGCCGATCGATCAGCAACTCGGCGAACGCGGCATTTTGCTCGCGCTGGCGGCGACGGCCTATCATGCCATCGCAGCGAAGGGCGCCTCGGCACCGGATTGTATTGTCGGCCACGGCGTGCTGGGGCGGCTGTTGGCTCGCATCTCGATCGCGGTTCATAACGACCCGCCGACGGTATGGGAGAAGAATCCCGCGCGCGCCCATGGCGCGGTCGGCTATGGCGTGATCGATCCCGAGCACGACACCCGCTGCGACTATAAAAGTATCTACGACGTCAGCGGCGATGCGAGTCTGCTGGATTCCCTGATCGGGCGCGTCGCGCCCGGCGGTGAAGTCGTGCTCGCCGGATTCTACAGCGAGCGGCTGTCGTTTGCGTTTCCGCCGGCCTTCATGCGTGAAGCACGGCTGCGCGTTGCCGCCGAGTGGCAGCGGCCCGATCTTGTCGCTACCAGGGCGCTGATCGAGTCCGGGCGCCTGTCGCTCGATGGCCTCATCACCCACCGTCACGACGCAAGAGCGGCACCAGATGCTTACCGGGTCGCCTTTGACGATCCCTCATGCCTCAAGATGATTCTGGACTGGAGTTCGATCTCATGAATGTCGTACCGCAAATCAGCATGAAGGATGCGCTTCGCGCAGAGGCGGCGATCGAGCCGAATGCACCGGTCACGACACCCGTGACCAAGGAAACGCAGATCATCGCGATCTACGGCAAGGGCGGCATCGGCAAGAGTTTTACGCTCGCCAATTTGTCTTACATGATGGCGCAGCAGGGCAAGAAGGTCCTGCTGATCGGCTGCGATCCGAAGAGCGATACCACATCGCTGCTGTTCGGCGGTCGCGCTTGCCCCACCATCATCGAAACGTCGTCGAAGAAGAAACTCGCCGGCGAGGAAGTGAAAATCGGCGACGTTTGCTTCAAGCGAGACGGCGTCTTCGCGATGGAGCTCGGCGGTCCCGAAGTCGGCCGCGGCTGCGGCGGCCGGGGCATCATTCATGGCTTCGAACTGCTGGAAAAGCTGGGCTTCCATGAATGGGGTTTTGACTACGTGCTGCTCGATTTCCTCGGCGACGTGGTGTGCGGCGGGTTCGGTCTGCCGATCGCGCGCGACATGTGTCAGAAAGTCATCGTCGTCGGTTCGAACGATCTGCAATCGCTGTATGTCGCCAACAACGTCTGCTCGGCGGTGGAATATTTCCGCAAGCTCGGCGGCAATGTCGGCGTCGCCGGCATGGTCATCAACAAGGACGACGGCAGCGGGGAGGCGGCTGCGTTTGCGGAGACCGTCGGCATTCCCGTTCTTGCCGCGATCCCGGCCGATGACGACATCCGCAAGAAGAGCGCTAATTACGAAATCATCGGTCTACCTGGCGGGCAATGGTCGCAATTGTTCGAAGCGCTTGCGGAGAATGTCGGCCTGGCGCCGCCGGTGCGGCCAACGCCGCTGACGCAGGACGGTCTGCTCGGACTGTTCAAGAGCGAAGTCGTGGGCCGCGGCGTCGTGCTCGAGCCT
>JAFEFK010000924.1 GCA_018240625.1 Pseudomonadota bacterium | reverse complement strand
TCATCGTCAAGAAAGACACCGCCGCGACTCGATCCGCCCCGCATAAAGGAACAACGGATTGCAATCTGTTCGGAATCGCCCGCGACCTGTGCGGGCGATTGAACGACGGACGCGCCGGTTTCAGGCTGCGCGAAGCGAGGGCCCATTGTCCACCACGGCGGCTTGAGGAACGACGTCAGCCCTGGCCTGTTTCTCCAGCGACATAACGAGATCGCTGATGCGGCTTGCCTGTTTCTCGTCGATGACCATGGTGGTCATCGCCATGAACTTGGCTTCGAGTTCGGCTGATGTCAGCGGATTGGTCGGCTCGCCCTTCGGCTCAAGCGAACTGCGGGTAACAACCTTGCCGTTCTTGAGCGCAATATCGATCCGGGCCTGGCGCCCTCCGAGACCGTAGTCGGCCTCCTTCTGCAACGCGACCTTCTGCATGCCGTCGTGAACGCCGGTCTGCTTGTAGCCGTCCCAGTATTCCTTGAGGCCGTTCTTGCCGGACGCAAGCGCCAGCGCGATGCTGAACTGCGTGCTGCCCATCGCCGCATTGAGGTTCGTGACTTTCGGCTTAGACGCCTGACGGATCGCAAGTTCGCTCATATGCACGGTGACGCGGTCGACGTTATCGAGCCGCACGCCGTCGAGCGCGAACGCATCCTGCGCCAGATCGATCGGGCCGTGAGCATATCGGCAAGCCGCATGCGGCTTGAAGCCGACTTCCATGATCGCGAAGTGCTTGCCGAGATTGTCCTGCAGATCGTCGAGACGCACGCTGTCGGTAAAAGCGTTCAGGAAGCCTTCACGCGATTCCAGAGCTTTCTTTGGTCCGCTGAAACCGCGGCTCGCCATGATCGCGGCGATCACGCCATTATAAGCGGACTTTCCGGGACTGAACGGCTTGGCCATGCAGGGATCGTCGAGATATGACTGGATGCCGGCGGACTGCATGCAGGCAAGCCCAATCGCCCAGGCAATCTTCTCGGCATCGCATCCCATCAGCTTCGCGCCCATCGCGGCCGCGCCGATGCAGGACACGGTACCCGTCGTGTGATAGCCGCGTTGACGGTGACCCGGATTGATCGCCTTGGCGACGCGAATAGCGATGTCGTAGCCGCCGATTACTGCTGCGATCACATCTTTGCCGGATGCGCCGGACAGTTCTGCAATCGCGAAAGCGGCTGGCACCAGCACCGAACCTGCCTTGATCAGGCCCGAGCCGTGCGCGTCGTCGAGTTCAATGCCATGCCCCATCATCGCATTGACCATTGCCGCATTCGGAGTCGGCACCTTGACGCCATGGCCGATGATCGTGCTCTGCGGCGCCCCGCCCCATTCCTTGACCAGTTCGATGACCTTGTTGGCGGGCTCGCTGATTGCCGATGCTGCAATCTCGTTACCGATGCCGTCGCGAATGATGTACTTGGCCTTGCTGACGACCTCTGCCGGGATGTTCTCGAACTTCAGCGCGGCGAGATGCTCCGCGAACCGCATCGTGAGGCCTTCGAGGAGATCGGATTGTTGGGGGGTAGCGACGGACGGCATGGAATGGAAGCTCCGTTGAGGACGATCAAACGTATTTGTAAAAGGTAGTATCAATTAATACCAACAAAAAATTAGCGTCAAGGGACGAGTGTCGGCAGCAACGGATTTCTGCCACCCCATTTTGCATGGGTCGGTGAGGCTGAATCCCACCTGGGCGCCCGAAAAAGCTTAAGTTCACTTTGGGAGGGCGTCACTTTGGGAGGGTTCGCTGCGCATCCAGCGCAGGCATCGCGACTGGAACGTTTCTCAGCGAAATTTTACCTGCCGGAAAGTACCAATGAGATCTGTCGTGTTGCCATGGATCAACGCGCGGAATGCAGCGCGCTGGGGGAACCGTCAGGTCCGCACATCGGCCGCAGGCGTCAGGTCGCCGGATCGCATCATCCGCTCCAGTGCCCGGACCTGCTCTGTTGGCAGATACTTCTTGCGCAGTTCGATCAGCGCGGGCCCGAATGCCTTCTGGATCGGTTCGCCGAACATTTCAAAAATCTCGGCGAAATAGATTTCGTGGCGAAGCAGCGAGTCGGCAAGATTCACAACGGGCCGGTTGCGGGTATAGGAGCCCCGCGCCTGCTCCCTGAATTCAGCGACGAAGGCCTCTTCGAAATCCACCGTCAGCGTCACCAACTGATGCGCGATACCAACCGGAATGCCGTTACCCTCATGAAGATAGGTCCGCGAAGGATAGCCGAAATCGAATTCCGCGGGTTTCGATCCGAACAGGATGATCAGAATCGCAACGCCCCGATCGGCCGCGCGGCGCAAGGTGTCGCGATACGGCATCAGCAGAGTTTCGTTCGACTTGACCCAGATGTGCGACTTGGCCGCGTCAATCATCGAGTGCATCTTTGCCGCCAGCGCTTCTTTACCGGCTACCGACCACACATAATGATCGTCACTGGCCTGGGAGAGATGCGGCACCACTTCGGTAAGCTTCGCGCATCGTTTGGCCACCGTCTCAGCGATCCGGTTGAACAAGACACTCGGCGGCACCACCACATAGCGCAACGGGTTTTCCGAGATCGGCTGCACGGCCTCTTTCTTTGTCAGGCTGTCCAGCACGGCATAGACGTTGGCTTTAGGTAACCCGGCAAGCTTGCTGACTTCGTAGGCAGTCGCCGGCTGCGATCGATATAATGTAAGATACGCGCGCGCCTCATACTCGCTGAAACCCAAAGCCTGCAGATCAGGCAGCATGTCATCGATGTTGGGCGGATTCGACTTGGTCATCAGCTTTCGATCATGCTCGGATTCGGCCGACGGTCGATGTTAATTGTCGACCGAGTGCACATCGAACTCTTTGCTCAAGGCGCGATCTTGGTAGCATTGTATGATACTATCATTCCTGTTTAAGGATACAAGCCAAGCTACTTCCGGGAATCGCCCTCGGAAGTCGAGTTGCTAAGCTCGCCGGCGCCGGCAGGCAACGTGTGTCCTATTGCTTGCCGAGTTAGGCGCCGATGTCATTCCGATGGATCGCGTCCCCGACGTCGACGACCCGTTCACTAAAAACGCGGCGACAATCCATCTCATACTCCAGATCGATGACCGGTGGCCGATTGAAATGCCAGGTTAGCCCGTTACGCATGGCGCCGCGCTTTGCCAGTTCGCTTTCCAGAAACGGATGGATGTCGTGTACGGTATAGAGCTGCACACCGGTCAGGGTGCTCCAGGTGCCGCCGAAGGCGCTCATCCGACGCTCCATTTCGCCAAGGACCCACATAGCTTTGTCTTTCATCGCAGCCGGCCCGGTATCGCCAAGGCGCACCGCGTGCTCACGGTAGTTGCTCTTGCCTTCCGGAGCTTCGCCGCTTCCCGAGATGATAAATGAACTCGGCGCATTCGAGGCTAGAACCGTGAATGAGAATGCGTGAAAACCTGGCACAGACGGCGGATCGAGTTTCGGACAGACATTACTGCGAGCAACGGGGTTAGCGCCGTTCGTCGTGATGCCCCATTGGCTGAGATACCCGGTGTATTCGCCGTTGAATATCTTGAAGCCGCTTTCAGTGAATGGGGCCGGCGATCGCAGTTCGCAGGCGCAGAATGCCGTAAGCGGACGGCCGGCGGCCTTGATGATTTCAGCAGCGCGCGCGAAGCCTTCCTTCATCGGAACGGGATCAGCGAACCGGACCCGCTCGAGGCTGAATCCCGGCAACGCAGCAACGCCGGCAGAATACTGACTGACGCCCGGAATATACCGGTAACCGCCGCCGCGCGCTTCGACTGTCGCAATCATCATAATTCATTCCTTCTGGTTGTCTTTTGAAAAAGCGATGGCGGTTGTACGGCGGCTAATCCCTGAGCACGCCCAGATACGCTTCTCCGATGATCGGATCGGCAAGAAGACTTTGCCCCGAACCGGCTCGGACAATGCGGCCCATGTCCATGACAAATGCGGAGTGACACAAGTCGAGCGCGGTGATGACATCCTGCTCGACCAACAGAATAGAGACGCCCTCGTTGTTGAGCGTCCGCAGCGCGGCAACAAGTTGCTCGACAAGCAGGGGCGACAACCCGAGCGACAGCTCATCGATCATCAGCAATTTCGGTGCGCTCATCAGACCGCGCCCGATGGCGCACATTTGCTGTTCGCCGCCGGACAACGTGGCCGACGCCTGATTGCGGCGTTCGAACAATTTGGGAAACGTCGTATAAACGCGATCGAGATCGCGCATCAGCTCGGAGGATGACACACGCCGCGAATAGGCGCCCATCAGCAGATTATCCTGGACGTTCATCGCACCGAACAGCCGCCGCCCTTCGGGCACATGAACAATTCCGCGCGACAGGATGGTCGCCGCGCTCGCCTGCGACAGATTTACGCCCTCGGACAGATACGAACCCGACTCAATGGGAATCAAGCCGGACAGTGCACGCATCAAGGTCGTTTTGCCTGCACCGTTCGAACCGATCAGTGCCGTGATTTCACCTTTGGGAATCGCAATATCGATGCCCCAGAGCACCTGGATCTCGCCATAACCCGCGCGTAAGCCGGCCAATTCGACAATCAAGGCGTCAGCCATGGGCGCGTACCCTCTGCGCATATTGCTGTCCCAGATAGGCCTCGACCACCGCCGGATCGGCCATCACATCGCGGGGCTGGCCGTCTGCGATCAGCCGCCCGTTGTGCAGCACGACGATCCGTGAGCAGACATTCAGCACCACTTTCATGAGGTGCTCGATCATGACGATCGTGATGCCGTCCGCCGCGAGTTGATGGATCAGTTTCGTCGCCCGTTCAACTTCCGCGCTGTTGAGACCTGCATTGACCTCGTCGAGGAACAGCAGCTTCGGGCGCATCGCGAGCGCCTTCGCCAATTCAAGCCGCTTGCGCATCGCAAGCGTCAGCGTAGCCGCCTGTTGCCCGGACTGCGCTTCCAAGCCGACAAACACGAGATGGCGCCGCGCTTCTTCGCGTGCGGCCTGCAGGCCTTCGCCGGGCCTCGAAAACAACGCCGCCGCGGCGACATTATCGAGAGCGCTGAATTCGGCGAACGGCTGCACGATCTGGAAGGTGCGCGACAGGCCGAGCCGCGCCGACTGATAAGTCTTGACCCTGGTGATCTCCCGTCCATCGAACATCACCGCACCGGACGTCGCCGGAGTTACACCCGTCACGACATTAACGAGCGTCGTCTTGCCAGCCCCGTTAGGCCCGATCAGGCCGATGACCTCACCCTTGTTGACCGCGAGCGACACATCGCGCAGCGCCTGAAGACCGCCGAACCGGCGTGAAACCGATTGAAGGCGAAGAATTTCAGACATTCTTCACCCTCCAAAACAGTTTGCGGCCGCGCAGCGACATCAATCCGTGCGGCAGGAACAGCAACAGGAGAACGATCAACACACCCAGCACGCCACTATGGATTTGGATATAGTTGCGCCAGACCACCTCCTCCAGGCCGAGATAGACGAACGCGCCGATGGTGACGCCAAGCGGCGAGCCAAGACCGCCGATCAAGGCCATGACGATCGGCTTCACCGAATAAAGAATATCGAACACATCCGACGGGTCGATATAGTGGACCCACCCCGCATAAACGGCTCCCGCCGCACCGACAAAACATGCCGACAATCCGAAGGCGATGCTTTTGTAAAGCGTGGTGTTGAGCCCGACCATATTCGCTGCAGTCTCGTTCTGCCTGATGCAGGACAAGCCAAAGCCCAGCTTGGAGAGAGAGACGACGATAACCATCACGGCTGTCGCGAGCAGCAGCCCCCACATCATGTAGAAAAAGAACATCGCATCGGCCAGGATCCCCGCGCTGGCCGACAACGGGATGTTCAAACCCATGCCACCGCCCGTGAGATCCGTGGCATTGTTGATCAATTCGCGAAATACCTCGATTAGCGACAGGCTGGCGATCGCAAAATAATGTCCCCGCAGCCGAAGCAGCGCCGCGCCCAGTAACGCCGCCACGAGAAACGATCCCGCCCCCGCGGCCGGTACGGCAATCGTCAGCGGCGCGCCGCGCGCCAGCAAGACACCGCCAATGTAAGCACCGAGACCGAAGAAGGCCGCCGTCGCAAACGAAGGATAGCCGGCAAAGCCGCCAACCACGTTCCACGACAGCGCAAGGATCGCATACATGCAGGCGATGGTGCCAAGTCGAAGTGCATACGGGCCGCCAAACAACGGCAACGTCGCGATACTTATAATCAGCACCAGCAGGGCGAGGTTTGCGCGGCTCATTCAAAGCCCTTTCGGCCGAGCAGACCCTGCGGCCTCAGAATCAGGAATGCGATCAGCAGCATGAATGACAGCGTGATCGCGTGCGCCGGCCCGATCATCGCCGAACCGACCCCCTCGATCAGCGCGAGCAATATTCCGCCAGCCAGAGCTCCGGATACGCTGCCGAGACCGCCCAGCACGCAGACCACGAAAGCCTTGCCGAGGTAGGCCGTGGATGTCAGCGGCGAAATCGGAAAGATCAACGCCATCAGCACGCCCGCACATCCCGCCAGCGCGGTGCCCAGACCAAATGCGATGGCGTAGATCGAGTTGACATCGACACCCATCAGCACGGCAGCGTCGCGGTCGAGCCTCACCGCCACGATGGCACGCCCGACGCGAAGGCGCCGCAGGATCAGATAAAGCACACCCGTCAGTGCCAGCGCCGCGGCTGTTGCGATCAAACGATCGACCGGCACGACGGCACCGGCGATCGAAACCGATCCCGTCGGAGGCGTCAGGATCAGTTTCCGATAATCGGCCTTGAAGTAATAGATCATCGCATTGTTCAGAATCAGGTCGAGCCCGAACGTCAGCGTCAACGTCACCAGTACTGGCGCCGTAATCACCCTGTTCAGGATCAGCCGTTGAATGACATAGCCAAACAGGAAAAACAGCGGCGCGGCGATGGCCAGCGCATACCAGGGCGCGATGTGAAAGCCCTGATAAAGACTCCAGGCGAAATAGGCCCCAAGCACAATGAAGGAGCCGTGCATCAGGTTGATGACGTTGAGAACACCCCAGACCAGCGAGAACCCGATTGCAATGCACGCGTAGAGGCAGCCCAGCACCAAAGCGTTAACAACAATCTGGGCCGCCAGCATACCGGGTACTCGTGTGCGATCCGCAGGACCGTATCAGTTCACGCCAAGCTTGAATTCGCCCTGTTTGATAATGTCGGGGGACAGCACCACGGCCTTGCCGCCTTGCAACTGGAATACCGGCGGTTCGAGCGAGTTGATCTGACCCGTCGAACCGAACTTGACCGGGCCCCAGAACGTCATGACATCCGTGGCAGCCAGCGCATCCCGCACCTTGTCCTTATCGAGCGTTCCAGCTTTCTCGATCGCCATCTGGAACAGCGCTCCGGAAACCGAAGCCGATGCCTGCGCGTAGTCCGGATCCGATTTGAACTTCTCGCGGAATAGCTTCACGTAGTTTTCGGTGGTGCCAAAAATATCCTTGCCATCATACTTCGCGGCCGGATGCCACCATGCGGCGCTTGTGATGTTTTCCCCGCTCGCGCCCGCCGCATCGATGAACTCCTGATAGGCCGGGCCGGCGATCATGGAAACGACGTCGGCCTTGATCTGCTGGTCCGTCATCTGCTTGCGCACGAGCAGCAGATCGTTGATGTAGCCGGTCACGAAAATCCACTGCGGCGACAGAGTCTTGATCTGCGACAGCGTTGCGGAGTGATCGAGCGTGCCGATCGCATACTTTTCGAAGTAGACGACTTCAAAGCCATTCGCCTTCGCCGACTTTTCCATTTCCTGCGCAATAGCGAGCGGGAACAGATCGTTGCGAGCGAGGATTGCGACCTTTTTAACGTTGGAGGCCTTCGCCTTGACGATTTTCGTCAACGGCGTAGTCAGCGTGTCGTTCGGCGTGAAGGTGCCGAACAGATACTTGTAGCCCTGGTCGTAGACCTGTGACGACGAAGCGGTCGATGCAATCGTCGGCATCTTGTAGCGCTCGGACAGGCTGCTTGCAGCCTTGGCGGCGCCCGAGCCGAACGGACTGAACATGAAGTTCACGCCATTCTGGGTAATCATCTGCTCGGTCGCCTGCACCGCGCGCGGCGTATTCGACTGATAGTCCGAATAGACGATCTCTACCTTGTACTTCTTGCCGCCGACCGACATGCCACCTGCCTTGTTCACCTGCTCGGCCCACAGGTCATAGCCCTGCTGCTGCTTGATGGCTTCCGGCGCCAGTGGGCCCGTCAGCGGCAATGGTGCACCGAACTTGATCACCTCTTGCGCCGAGGTCGCAGATGCGGATAGCGCCAAACCCACCGCGACGAGCAACAATCCCGGCAGACGCGCATAGCTGCGCAGAAAACGAGCCATCATCGTGAGATCCTCCATCCAGATCGGCGTCCTGTTACGAGTAAAATGATTGCAAATAGGGAATTTCAATAAAAGCGTTGAAATTCGAATTGAGGGATCTGATAATTAGAATGATGTGCGCTGCATTGATCACTTTTTAATCTCATCTCAAACGCCGCCAAGAGCCTGAAGGCCATGATTGAATCAACAGCCATCAGGTATTTTCGAGAGGTCACCGCGCGCGGCTCGATCAAACAAGCGGCAGAATCGCTTCGCATTGCACCCAGCGCTATCAGCCGGCAAATTCAGGGACTCGAGGACGAACTGTCAACGAAACTGTTCGAGCGCGGCGCGCGAGGCATGCGCCTCACAGACGCCGGTCACTTGCTCTATCGCTATGCGGTGGAAAGCCAGACCAGGCTCGAAGGCATCCATGCGCAGGTTGAGGAATTCGGTTCGCTGCAGCGCGGCCACGTGAAGATCGCCACGGTCGAAGGCCTGTTAGCGAGTTTCCTGTCGGACTTTCTCGCCAGCCTGGAGCGCGACTACCCAGGCATCTCGATAACCGTGAAAACTGTCGGGTCCCGAGACGTTGCCGATATGATCAGCCGCCACGAGGTCGATCTCGGATTCGTTTTCGGCCCCGCACCCCGCCGCGATCTCATCGAATTGGCGCATATGCGCCAGTCTCTGTGCCTGATGGTTGCCCCCGGTCATCGCCTCGCGGGCAATGGCTACTGCACGATCAAGGATCTTGCCGGGCTACGCGTGGTGCTTCCCGATTTATCGTTTGGCATTCGGCAGGAAATTGATCGCGCCTGCGTTCAGGCGAATATCCAGCTTCAACTATGCACCGAGACGAATTCACTGGCATTCGCCCGCGCCATCGTCGCTCGAACCGGACTTGCCACATTCCTACCGCGTGAGGCAGCTATGCCCGAGCTGATCGCCGGAACGTTGATCGCTGTTCCGCTGCGGGACAAGCGACTGGAAGCGACGCAGGTCATACTTGTTCAACTCGCATCGCGCAATGCTTCACCCTCCGCAGCACGCATTGCTCAATTGCTCGTCTCTATCATGAAGGACCGCAGCGATTAACAGCCTGCATGTCATGCCGCGTGCCTAGATGCGCCGCGAATTCATACGCACCTTCAAGCCAACCATGCAATCATCTGCAATCTGCCATCCAGTTGCGACTCTTTATCTGGCTTTCCAGCCGCCACCGGAAAATCTCGCCGATCAAGGAAGCCTTTCGCTCCGTGCAGGATGGATCGCGCCAGAGGTTGTGCTCCTCGTCGGGATCCTTCCTCAGATCGAAGAGCTGGCCCTCGTCCGAGCCGAGAAAATGCACGAGCTTCCAATCCGCTGAGCGAACCATGGTCATGAATTTTATCTGTTCGATCACGTTATCCGGTCCAAGCTCCGCGAAAACGAATTCCCGGCCGGGCATTGTATCGCCATCGATGAAACTTCGCAGGCTTTCCGCCTCCATATGATCGGGAATGCCGACGCCCGCATAATCAAGAATGGTGGCGCCTATATCGAAATGTTGCACGAGCGCGGAGACTGCCTGGCCCTTCCTGTCCTGACCCGGACGCCAGACGACAAGCGGCACCCGCAAGACCTGTTCGTACATCGTCCATTTCTGGCTCTGGCCATGGTCGCCCAGGGTGTCGCCGTGATCCGACGTAAAGATCACGATGGCATCGTCCAACAGCCCTTTCGATTCGAGCGTCTCCAGGATCTCACCGACCTTTTCATCGATCATGGTGACGTTCGCCAGATAGTATTCCCGCTGCCGCTTGCGCTCCTCCATCTCCGGGTTCATTGAAAAGGCGATCGCATCCGCCTCCAACTCGACCTGACGCCTGCGCAGATTCTCCAGCGCTGACGGCTGACCGGCCATGTCATCGGCCTTGATCTCGGCGACCGGAATGTCGCGGCCGGCATACTTTTTGATGGCAGAGCCAACGGGATCGTACGGCGGATGCGGACCGGGAAAGCCGATCTGCAGAAACAGCGGCTCGTCCGTCGGCGCATATTTTTCGATCCACCACGTCGCCAGATCGCCGGTAAAGTAATCCGAGTGCAGTTTATCGGGTAACGGCCACTCGAACGCGCCAAGCCGCTGCTTGTAGTCGGGCAGCTTGCGATAATCCATGCGCAGCGGCCGCTGTAGGCCGTGGGTGGCCAGCGCCTTATCCCATTCGTCGATGAATTCGCTGCCGGTAAACTTCCGGATACGCTCCTTGTTCTCGACAATCAGGCGTTGATGGAAGCCGCATGGCGCATCCATCGGCCAGGTGTGCATCTTTCCGATATTGACGCAACGGTAGCCGTTCCCGGCAAGCCTCTCAACCCATGAGCGCTGCCATTTGTCGAGGTTGCAAATCACGCCGTTGCTGTGAGGATAAAGGCCGGTGAAAAGACTGGCGCGGGACGGAACGCAGGACGGCGCCGTGATGTAGCAGGATTCAAAATGGACGCCCTCATGCACCAGCCGATCCAGATTGGGCGTAATGGCGTGCGGAAATCCCAACGCGGCGATCGTGTCATAGCGCTGCTGATCGGTGATGATCAGGATGACGTTTGGTTTCTTGCTGTTCATTCGTACGTCCTTCGATCGCCCGGCTCATTGCCGGTGAATCAGTTCCTCAAGATTCTGGGTGGCAAGCTTGCAACTGTCCTGGAACGGCCGTTGACCGAGGACCAGATCGACCACCGGCGCACCGATGTAGTCGCGCGATTCACCGTTGGCGACGATGGGAAGTCCCAGTTCGGATGAACCGCTTGCCCGCATCTTGTCGAGCGCTTGCTGCCATTGTCCGCGCAGCGGCACCTCGTCCAGCCACTCCTTGTATTCCGCCGAATTGCCCGGCGACCCTCGCGGCGAGGGAATTGCCGCAAGCGACAGTTCTTTCTGCAACGCGGGTCCCGACGCCCACTGTACGAAAAGCCACGCGGCGTCGCGCTTCGCGCTGAACGGAGAGATGGCCAAATTCCAGCTGATCGCGGTCGGAATAGAACCTGCGGGACCCGGCGGAAGGAGCATGACGCCGGTATCCTTCGGGCGTGCCGGCGTTTTAGAGATGAAGACCATCTGACCCGAGGATTCAAACGCCATGGCCGCCCGGCCGGCACTGTAGAGTGCGGCAATCTGGAGGAAGGAGTAGTTCGAGACGCCCGGCGGTCCATAGTCGCGAAGAAGGGAACTGTAGAGCTCGTAAGCCTCCTTGTGCACGGGTCCGCAAAGATTGACCTTTCCATCTTTCGTGTAGTGGCCGCCAAGATTGTGCAGAAAGTTGCTGAAGGTGTAGGAAATGGCCGGTTTGAGTCCGCGGGACACGAAGGGCGTGATCTGCGAATCGCATTCCTTGATCTTTTTCGCCGCCAGCAACAACTGCGAAAGCTCGCGTGGCGCTTCGACGCCGCACTTCTTGAAAATGTCGGTTCGCCAATAAAGGACCGGCCCTTCGATGTTGACCGGCAGACTTGTCAGCTTGCCTGAAAAAGTCGAAGCCTCGATCAGCTTCTTGCTTATATCGCCAAAATTGTAGTCAGGCGCAGCCTTGGCGACAAGATCGCTCAGGTCCGTTAACCAGCCGGCCGCGGCAAACTGCTCGCCTTCGCGCGAGGGTAGCGTCATGAACACATCGATCTCGCTGCTCTTGGCGTTCAAGACGGTGAGCAGCCGCTGACGCATCTGCTGTTCCTGATACATATCGACCTTGACCGTAATCCCGGTCAATTTCTCGAACTCGGGCGCCTTGCCGACAAGCGCCTGCCCCAGCGAGTTGTTATTCACCAGGAAGTGGATGGTTTGCCCCTTGTCGCGCTGCCAGTCGTAGTCACTGCCATGACCACGCGTTGCTGGGAAACCTGCAAGCGCGACGAACAGTCCAAGGCCTATCACATTGATCCAGCGCATGATCCCTCCCGTTGTGTTATCTCTGTGCAGTCCTGGCCGCCGCGCAGATGTCTTGCGCGGTTAGCCCGGTCAACGCCTCGGCCTTCGTCAGTACGTGCGCGCGAAATCGCCTTCCTGCCTGATGTCGCCGAAGGCCGGAAAGCGCGGCATCCATTTCGCGCCCTTTGCCGCCGTCAAATCATTGAGCCGCTCGAGAACGCCGAGCCCGTCCTTGCGCAGACTCGCGGCGACGGCGTTGCGGTCCGGGAAATGTTTGACGACGGCATCGAGCCAGATGGTGCGGCCTGCGAGAAATCCGCCGGCGCCGGCGGCATAGGCGAAATCCAGCACGCGCTCGAATTTGTCCGGCGCGGCGCCGCCCGACAGCAGTACCCAGGGCATCCCGCGTTCGCGGCAAATCTCTCCGATCGCGTCGAATTCACGCTGAGCCGCCTGGGCCGCCGCGCTGCCGTCGCGCGCGGGCAGGCTGTTGGCAGCGAGCGGGCTTTCGAGCTTCAAGAGATCGACGCCGTATTCCGGCTTGGCGAATTCCCGCACGCTCTCGATCACGAGCGACGGCAGCTTGCCGGGCGCCTCGACGTAATCGGCGGTGTGGTTGGCGCCGCCGAGGAACGGATAGACCAGCAGTTCGAGCACGTAGGGAATATCATGACGCTCGCAGTCGCGGCCGATCTCGCGCACGAACCGCTTCTGGTGTTCGTTGATAGCAGGCTCGGCATCCGGCCGGTACCAGGCGAGCACCTTGACCGCGTCGGCGCCCATCGCGCGGATCTTGTCCACGCTCCAGTCGGTAATGGCACGCGACTTGCGGCCACCGGTGGTTTCCTCGACGCGATGCTCCTCGAGCGTGAGGATAAGACCGCAGCGCGCCGGCAGCACATCAATCGCCGCGGGCACCGCGAAATTGGGATCGAACAGCATCGAGCTGCAATGGGGGGATAGAGCCTCCACCAGCAGACGTTTGGCCGCTGTCACGTCGGCATATTCGACCTGATCCTTCGCGATGCCTTTGGCACGCGCGATGGCCTCGAACAACGGCGGCCGCTGATCGAGCGCGACCATGCGAAAATGGCCGTCCGCATCGGCGAGACGGGCAAGCCCGCGATTCTTTCCAATTGTTCTCATTGGTTCGTCCTCATGAAGGCAAGGGTGTCAGGGATGGTAGGAATTCCAGCACGCCCGCCGGCGTGCTTGCATTTCAACGCGGCGGTCGCTGCGGCAAAACTCATGGCGTCCGCGGTCGCAAGACCGGCACCGAGCGCGAAGGCATAGGCGCCGTGGAAGACATCTCCCGCGCCCGTGGTATCGACAACGCCGACCGGATAGGCCGCTTGGCGGTGCAGCGTGCCATTCTCGACCCAGCTCACGCCGTGATGTCCGCGCGTGACCGCGACCACGCGGCAGTTGAAGCGCTTCAGCTTCGCCAGTTCGGCATCGTCAGCCGATCCGGTGAACGCAGCGAGCGCGGGTTCCGAGAACACGGCGTGGTCTGTCAGCGGCAGCAGACGCTCGAAGATCGCGGCGTCCGCGACATCGCCATCGAGAATGGCCGGAATCCCCTGCGCGCGCGCGCGGTTGAACAGCGCCACCGCACCGTCGGGCCAGCGTGGATCGGCGAGCACCGCCGACGCGCGCGCAATTTCGTCAAGCTGCAGCCAATCGGCCTGTTCGGGAAAGTGACCGCGGAAATTCACGATCTGCCGTTCGCCGGTGAGATCGACGATCACCCCTGACACGGATGAGCGCCCGTCCGCGAACAGCCTGAAATTTTCCACGTCGATGCCTTCGGCCGCAAGCGCCGCGCGCATTTCGTGGCCGGCAGCATCATCGCCACCCCTGCCCCAGAACGCCGCCGAACCGCCGAGCCGCGCAACCGCGACGGCAGCGTTGGCAGCCATGCCGCCGCCGAGCGTTGCGTAGTCGAAGCTCCTGATTTTCTCGCTCTCGCCCGACATCAGCCGATCGACGCGCCAGATCTGGTCGAGCGCCGACAGCCCGAGACAGATGACGCGGATACGTTTGGCCCTTGACGCAAGATCGCTGAAGGCTTTGCCGGATCCGGAATTGGTGGATTTGGTCACCGCAACACCGTTCCGCTCTCGGCCTCGAACAGATGGATGTGGGCCGGCTGCGGACGAAGCGTGACGCGATCACCGACTTTCGGCCGCAACGACGGCTCTACCCGCGCAATGGCCGCAGCACCTGCGAGATCGAAATGAATCAAGGTGTCGGAGCCCAGGGGCTCCACCAGCTTGACGGTGACGGTCGCACCTGCGGCCGCATCACCGGCCACCGCAAAATGTTCGGGCCGGATGCCGAGCACCGCCTTGCCCGACTTGCGCAACCGGCTCGAACTTTCGGCGTCGATCGGCGCGGCGCTGCCGTCTTGCGCGAAGACGGCTTGCTCGCCCTGCAGCTCCACCGGAAAGAAGTTCATGGCCGGAGAGCCGATGAAGCCGGCGACAAATTGGTTGGTGGGCCGCTCATACACCGCTTCCGGGGTGTCGTATTGCTGCACGGTGCCATTCTGCAGCACCACGATGCGGTCAGCCATAGTCATGGCCTCGATCTGGTCGTGGGTAACGAACACCATCGTGGTCTTCAATTGCTGCGACAGCGCCTTGATTTCGGCCCGTACCTGCCCGCGCAGCTTGGCATCGAGGTTGGACAACGGCTCGTCGAACAGAAACGCTTTTGGATTGCGCACAATGGCGCGCCCCATCGCCACGCGCTGGCGCTGGCCGCCGGAGAGCTCCTTCGGCTTGCGATCGAGATAGGGCTCGATATGCAGCAGCGCGGCCGCGCGCTTCACGCGCATGTCGATCTCGGCCTTGGGCGTGCCGCGCAGCTCCAGTGCGAACGACATGTTGTCGTAGACACGCATGTGCGGATAGAGCGCATAGTCCTGAAACACCATCGCGATGTCGCGCTGCGACGCAGGCACGCCGTTGACGCGCCGGTCCCCGATGAAAAGCTCGCCCGCCGAAATCGGCTCGAGGCCGGCGATGATCCGCAACAGTGTCGACTTCCCGCAACCGGACGGGCCGACGAACACCACGAACTCATGATCCGCGATCTCGAGATTGAGATCGGGGATGACGGTAAGATTGCCGTACCGCTTGACCAGGTTACGGATTGAAATGGAGGCCATGATCGCTAATCCAGCGCCAGTACAGGTTTGATCAGTTCGCCCCTGGCGAAACGCGCGAAATTGTCCGGAAGGCCCGCAAGGCCGAATTCGCCATCGACGAGAACGCGATACTCGTCCTTGTAGCGGCGCAGCAGTTCGACGTTCGGTTCGAAATCGGCGAGCGGGAAGTAGAAAGTGCGGATCATGTAAAAATCCTTGCGCCGGAACACCTTGCCTTCCTCGATGGTCCATGGTGCGGCGTTCTCGCCGACCAGCACCAGCGCGCCGCGCGGCAGCACCAGTTCGATACCGAGGTTGCGCGCGGCATGCGCGCCGGAACATTCGACGATCAGCGCAAAGCGCTTCGAGGCATCGCCAACCGGGTGCGCCTTGGCGCCGAGCGACTCCGCGATCGCAAGACGCGTCCGATTGGGATCAACAACATGGATGTCATCGTAGCCATGGCTCCTCAACGCCAGCACGACGCCAAGTCCCACCGGTCCCGCGCCCATCACCAGCACCGGTCCGGCTTCGGACGGCGGAACGATGCGGCCAGCGAAGCGCACGGCATGGGCCGACGTGCCGATGGTATCAAGTAGCAGCGGTGCCAGACTGTCCTCGATATCGTCCGGCACCGGCAGCAGGCAGTTTTCCGGCACCGGCACGTATTCCGCATAGCCGCCGGGCCGGTTCCAGCCGATCAGGCTCGAGACCTCCAGACACATCTGG
This sequence comes from Pseudomonadota bacterium, assembly GCA_018240625.1. GTDB lineage: Bacteria > Pseudomonadota > Alphaproteobacteria > Rhizobiales > Xanthobacteraceae > Nitrobacter. The sequence continues at coordinate 4,802 of JAFEFK010000924.1, read as the reverse complement.
GTGTCGCCACGGCGGCACGCGGCGCAACGATCGCAATGCAGGGGTATATAGATGGCGCAGCGGCGGCCGTGCATGGGATGGCCGGGTTGTTCGACCACGCCGAAGATTTCATGCCCCGCGGTGAATTCGGCGCCTTTGTGCCAGAGCTTGAAATCCGAGCCGCATAATGCGGTCCGCGACACCCGCACCAAGACCTCGCCGGCCGCTGTTTCCGGTATCGCGACGCGCTCGATGGTGATGCGGTCGCCGCCGTGGAAAACGGCCGCCTGCATCACGGCATTGGTCAATCGAGAAACATTCGTCACTGCATTCATCCCTTCACCGCGCCGAGCGTGAGCCCGGCGACCAGCCAGCGCTGCACCAGCATCGCCAGCAGCAGCGGCGGCAGTGCGATCAGAGTCGCCGCCGCCATCAATGCGCCCCACTGGGTCGATCCCTCGCCGACGAAATTGAAGGCGGCCGCGATCAGCGTCTTGGTATCGCCGTTCGACAGCACCAGTGCGAACAGGAAGTAGTTCCAGGAGAACACGAAGGCCAGAATGGCGGACACGGCGATGCCGGATCCCACCAGCGGAATGGCGATGCGCCACAGGATGCGGGTGACGCTGCAGCCATCGACCTGCGCAGCCTCGAACACGCTACGCGGAATGCTGTCGAACGACGGCAGCAACACCCAGATGACAATCGGTAGCGTGATCACGGCATGACTGAGAATCAGCGCCGTGTAGGAGCCGATCAAGCCGACTTGCCGGAACATGACGTACCACGGCAGCAGGAACAGTGTGCCCGGCGCCATCCGCGCCGCCAGCGTCAGGATCGCCGGCCACGAAATTCGTGTCCACGATACAGCGAAGGCAGCGGGAATTCCGAACAGCAATCCGAGGCTCGTGGAGCCCACGGTGACGATCATGCTGTTGATCGCATAGTTGAAGAACGGCGTCGTCCGGGTCAACTCGATGTAGTTCTGGATGGTCGGCGAGAAGATCAGCGTCGGCGGATAGGCAGTCACTTCGAACGATGGCTTGAACGACGACATTACCATCCACGCGGTCGGAGTCAGGATAATGATTCCGGCAATCACGAGCTGGATCGTGTTCAGCCAGCGTATCCAGCGATCGGTGGTCGGCGCATCAGTCATCGCAGTTCCTCACCATGCCACGGCGCCACGCAGTCGGTTGAAAGCCAGCACCGCGCCGAACACAATGGCGGTAAGCGTGAGCATCAGCGCGCTCGCATAGCCGATGTTGAAGAATTCGAAGCCGACCCTGAAGCCGTAAATATTGAGCGTGTTGGAGGCATTGCCGGGCCCGCCCTGCGTCGTGATGTAGATGATGTCGAAGAACCGCAAAAGATCGACGCTTCGCAGGATCGTCGCCGTAACGATGGTCGGCAGCAGCAGCGGCAGCGTGATGCGCTGGAACGTCTTGAACGGGGACGCGCCATCGATCTGCGCCGCTTCATAGACGCTTGGCGGCAACGATTGTAGTCCGCCGAGTACGATCAGCGCGACATAGGGCGTCCATTGCCAGGTGTCGACGAGCGCAATGGTCGGGATCACCAGCGAGGGCGAGGCCAGCCAATCGGACGGCGGCAGGCCGATCGATTGCAGAATGTAGTTGGCCGCGCCAAGCGATGGATCGAGGATCACCAGCCACATCATGCCGGCCACCACCGGCGGCATCATGAACGGCGAGATGAACAGCGACCGTACGATCCCATGCAAACGTTTTGCATGAAACAGAACCAGCGCGAGCCAGACGCCAAGCACAAGCTGAAGCACCAGCGACAGCACGTAGAGCGCAATCGTCACCCAGAGCCCGTGCCAGAATTCACCATCGGACAGAAGCTTTGAGTAATTCGCCAGTCCGACGAACGATTGTTTGCCTGTCGAGGAGAAGCTCTGAAATCCGAGCCAGATGGTATAGACCACCGGAAACGCAATCATGCCGACAGTGAAAATCACTGCCGGCGCCGACAGAGCCGACAGCTCCAACCGTTGCCGGTCCGGCGTCAGGGTCGCAGTGGCCTGAGGCATACGCGTGGTGTCCCGGGACAAATACACTTCTGGCAGCGCGCCGGCGGCGTGTCGCCGGCGCCGCCGTCGTTACTTCTGCGCGATCAGCGCATCGAGCGCCTTGTCGGCATCAGCGCAGGCCTGATCGACGGTCTTCTGCTTCAGGATCAGATCCTGCACCGCCTGCCCGATGAACTCGCGCGACTGAGGATTGGCCACGATCGGATATCCGACTTCAGACGATCCTTTCGTTGCAAGTACATCGAGCGCCGCCTGCCATTCCTTGCGCACCGGCTGCTCGTCGATCCACTTGCGATATTCTGTATCGTTTGCGACAGCGGGACGCGGCGGCGCGATTCCCTGCAGCGCCATGCGCTTTTGGATTTCTGGGCTGGTGGCCCACTGCACGAAGTACCACGCCGCGTCCTGCTGCTTGCTGTAGGCCGAGATCGTCAAACCCCAGCCGATCGCGGTCGGAACCTGACCGGCCTCGCCGGCGGGAAACGGTGCAAGGCCGGTATCCTTGAGTCGCTCGCCACCATCCATCACGGTGCGCAGTTCGTTCGAGGACTCGAACGACATCGCGGAACGGCCGCTACGATAGAGCGCGGAGATCTGCGGGAAGCTGTAATTGACAACGCCGGGCGGACCGTAATCGCGTAATAGCCCGCTATAGGTCTCCAGCGCTTCCTTGCCCTTGGGCGAACACAGATTCGACTTGCCGTTGGCCATGTAACTGCCGCCGATATTGTGCAGCATGTTGCTGAAGGTGTAGGCGACCGCGGGTTTTAGACCCCGCGACACGAACGGGGTGATCGAAGAGTCGCACGCTTTCAGCTTTTTCGCCGCCGCTTCGACGTCCTTGATGGTCTTGGGAACCTCGACGCCGCATTTTTTCAGAATGTCGGTGCGGTAATAGAGAATGGGCCCCTCGATGTTCATGGGCATGCTGGTCAGCTTGCCGCCGAAAGTGCCCGCCTTGAGGAGTGCCTGGCTGAGGTCGGCGAAGTTATAATCTCCCGCGACGTCTTTCGTCAGTGGCGTCAGGTCCGCATACCACCCGGCCGCCGCGAACTGCTCTCCCTCGCGCGACGGCAGCGTCATGAACACGTCGGCCTCGTCGCTGTGCGCGTTCATCACGGTCACCAGACGCTGTCGCATCTGCTGCTCCTGGTAGGAATCAACCTTGAGCGTCATGCCCGTGAGCTTCTCGAAATCGGCCTTCTGCGTCAGCAACGCCTGCGAAACCGGATTGCTGTTGGCGAGGAAGGTGATCGTCTTTCCCTGGAATTTCTTCCAGTTGAAGTCGGCGCCTTGCGCCTGCGAGAGCGTCGCCGCCGCGAGAATCGGAATCGCCACGCTAGCCATAAGGGTTTTGGCGGTCATGTACTGTCCTCCCTGACTCGTCTTGCTTGGAGCATCAATTTTGAAAACGGTTACATACTAAGCGGCAACATCAGGGTGTCAAGTAACAGCATTTTATCGCAGTGTTTTTATAACGAGACTAGACATTTCCCAGCAGATCCATCACAATATGTAACGTTACATCAGAAATTTGAGTTTCGGTTTGCTCACAACCCGACCATCGAAACAGGGCATTCGCGCGGTAGCGGCCAGCGCCGGTGTTTCCACCGCGTCAGTCTCGCGCGCAATCAACCGTCCGGAATCGGTGAGCCCGGTGCTGCGGGCGCGCATTACGCAAGCCATCGAGGCGGTCGGCTACATCCCGCACGCGCCGGCGCAACTTCTGTCGTCACGGCGCTCGCGTACGCTCGGCGCGATCGTGCCCACCATCGACAACACGATGTTCGCGCGCGGCATCGCTTCGCTGCAAAAATATCTCTCGTCGGTCGGCTACATGCTGTTCCTCACCACGAGCGGCTACGACCTCGACGCCGAGTTGCAGCAGGCGCGAAATCTCATCAGCCGCGGCGTCGATGGCCTGGTGCTGCGCGGCGACTGCCATCACGACGCACTGCGCAAACTGCTCGCCGATAATGCCGTGCCGTTCGTCAACGTCGGCATCTACCAGCCCGACCGTCCCTACCCCTGCGTCGGCACCAACAACGAGGCGGCGGCACATCGGGCCGCGGCGCATCTCATCGAACTCGGCCATCGTCGGATCGGCATCGTCTCCGCGCTTCAGCGCAACAACGACAGGGCCAGCGCACGCGTCGCCGGTTTCCGCCGCGCGCTAGCCGACGCCGGCATCAAGATGCCAGCGCAATGGCACGTCGAGGTGCCCTACACGCTGGACGATGCTCGCGAGGCGGCGCGCTATCTGATGAGCCTCGGTGAGCGGCCAACCGCGGTGGTGTGCGGGAACGACGTCATCGCATACGGCGTGTTGCTGGAAGCCGAGCGCAGCGGATTCTCGGTGCCACGTGACCTGTCGGTGGTTGGTTTTGACGATCTAGACTGGAGCCGCCATCTGCGGCCGAGCCTGACCACCATTCACGTTCCGACCGACGAGACCTGGCAGCGGGCCGGCGAATATCTTGTCCGGAGTCTCGCCGGCGAACAGGCCATCATGCACCACGAGGTCGATCATTCCCTGGTGGTCCGGGAATCGACCGCGCCGCCCTCCCGCGCCTGAAAGGAATAAAAGAGTGTCCAGCAAAACTCCCTTCTCGCTCGCACCCGGATTTCATGCCGTCGTGGTCGGCGGCGCCGGCGATATCGGCGCCGCCATCAGCAACCTGTTCTGCGACCTCGGCGCGACTGTGACCGCGACCGGCGCGAACGAGACAGACCTTGCGCGCACGCTGCTGAAATCGCGGAATGGCCT
>JAFEFK010000923.1 GCA_018240625.1 Pseudomonadota bacterium | reverse complement strand
TGAATAAGCGTTACGCGCGGGCGCGGCGCGCGGCCTACTCGCCCCAGGCGAGGAACGCCTCGTTGAAGGCGCGCTCGCCGGGCGCGCCCTTCTCGATCGCGATGATGGCGCGGCGCTGGTTGGTGTAAACCAGCGGCACGTCGAACCACGAACGCTCTTTCAGGAGCTGGATATTGCGCGAACGATCGGCCTCGACGTTCGACAACCCGACCAGGAAGAAGCCGTCGGTGACTTTCACGGCGAGGCCCGCGAGCGGCGTGCCGCGCGCCTGCTCGTTCGACTTCATCAAGATGCCCGGCACGTTGGATACGCCGCCGCCGTCGAAATCCGCAGGCAGCACGAATGTGAGCTCCGCGGTGTGGCTCGCCGGCAGCGAGGTGTCGGTGTTGCGGCGGAACGACATGGTCATCTTAAACTTGCGCTCGGGAATATCGATGTCGGCGCGCACGGCGATTTCCGGCGCCTTGCCGGCGTTGCCCTTCACCTGTTCGGTGCGCCACACCACCGTGCCGACATATTGCTTGCCCTTGGGATCGCTGGGATCCTCGTCATAGAGCACGACGCGCTGCGCCACCGGCGCCAGCGTTTCCGATGATGAGGGCTGGCCGACCCGATCGGCGATCTTCGGCTTCGGGCCCGGCGCGGCATCCTTCGGAGTTTCGACGGTCTGGGTCGGCGACGACTTGAACAACCCGCGCACCGTCGAGACAGCTTTCGGTCCCCAGACGATGCCCGCGCCCGCAATAATCAGCACAAGGCCGACGGCGATCGCGCTCTTGAAAGGAAAGCCACCGCGGGATTCGCGGCGCGGCTTGGCGCGGCCACGCTCGGCTTGCGCCCGCGGACGCGGCGCAGGCGGTTGCTGGTGGTGCGCGGCCTCGTCGGGCGATTCGTCGTAGGAATACGGCGCGTCGGATGCGCCGCGATCTTCCAGGCTCGGCTCCAGACGGTCGAACTCGGGCGTCGGCGACGGCACGTTGGCGTAAGTGCGGCGGGCCGAGCGGCTCGCCTGCGCCGCGGCGCGGCCGAGATCATCGGCATCCGCCGTGACATCGCGGAAGCCGCGCATGCCCGGCGACGGCGGCGAGGAATCCTGATTGCGGCGCGGTTGCGCCTGCCGCTCGCGGGATGGCGGCGGCGCATCCTGCATCGGAATATCGGGCGGGGTGGACGGCGAAGCGTCGGCGCGCAGATTGCGCGGTTGCGGCGTCTGGGCGGTTGCGCGCGGGCGGGTCGAAGGGGATGCCGGCGGTGGCGCCGAACCCGCATCCGGCGATTTGGTCGCGGCGCGGGTGGAAGCGCGGAACGCATCGCCGGAGCGTGAGCCGCTGCGCGACGCCTCGCGGGCGCGCTGGGCGGCCTCGGACTCGACCTTGCGCACGGCCTCTTCCAGCGACAACCGTTCGCGGGTGATCTCGGACTCGCTTAAAGGCGGCTCGACACTGCGCAGTTGCGCGATCAGCGCGGACCGTGCCCGCTCATAGAGCGCGCGCCGCTGCTCGCCCGGAGCGCTGGCGTCCAGTCCGGCGATGGCACGCGCGATCAGCGGGTAATAATCAGCCATATCTCTTCAATGCTGCGAACTCAGATCTTGAATGCATTCCTGTAATATCTCGTTAAGCCTCAAACGGGTTCTGCACCAGAATAGTATCCTCGCGCTCGGGGCTCGTGGACAACAAAGAGATCGGGCACCCAACCAGTTCCTCGACCCGGCGCACGTACTTGATGGCCTGGGCCGGCAGATCGACCCACGACCGCGCATTCGCGGTCGGCTCTTTCCAGCCCTCGATGGTCTCGTAGACCGGCTCGATCCGGGCCTGCGCCCCCTCACCGGCCGGCAGATGATCGATGTCCTTGCCGTCCAGTTTATAGCCGACGCAGACGTCGATGGTGTCGAAGCCGTCCAAAATATCCAGCTTGGTCAGCGCCAGGCCATGGATGCCGCAGGTGCGGACAGTTTGCCGCACCAGCATGGCATCGAACCAGCCGCAGCGCCGCTTGCGCCCGGTGTTGACGCCGAACTCGCGGCCGCGCTGACCGATCAGTTCGCCGATCTCGTTGGTCAGCTCGGTCGGGAACGGCCCCTGCCCGACCCGCGTCGTGTAGGCCTTGCAGATGCCGAGCACATACCCCAGCGCGCTCGGGCCCATGCCCGTTCCGGTTGCGGCCTGCGCCGCCACGGTGTTCGACGAGGTGACATAGGGATAGGTGCCGTGATCGACATCGAGCAGCGCGCCCTGGGCGCCTTCGAACAGGATACGCTTGCCTTCGCGGCGCTTGTGATCGAGCAAATTCCACACGCTGTCAGCATAAGGCAACACACTTGGCGCAATTGCGGCGAGATCTTTCAGAAGCGCGTTGCCATCCACTTCCGCGATGCCATGGCCGCGGCGTAGCGCGTTGTGATGCGCCAAGAGCCGCTCGATCTTGTGCGGCAGGGTTTTGGGATCGGCCAGGTCCATAAGTCTGATGGCGCGGCGGCCGACCTTGTCTTCATAGGCGGGACCAATACCGCGCTGGGTGGTGCCGATCGCGGTGGCCGCACTGGCGTTCTCCCGCAGTGAATCCAGTTCGCGATGCAGCGGCAGGATCAGCGTGACGTTCTCGGCGACGCGGAGATTCTCCGGCGAGACCTTGACGCCCTGCGCGGTGAGTTTTGCCACCTCGTCGAGAAAGGCCTGCGGATCGAACACCACGCCGTTGCCGATGATCGAGAGTTTTGAGGAGCGCACCACGCCCGACGGCAGCAGCGCCAGCTTGTAGGTATTGCCGTTGATGACCAGCGTATGGCCGGCGTTGTGCCCGCCCTGGAAGCGGACGACGATATCGGCCTGCTCCGACAACCAGTCGACGATCTTGCCCTTCCCCTCGTCACCCCATTGGGCACCGACGACGACAACGTTGGCCATTTCGAGAGGGTCCTCTGCAACTTGACGTGTTAGCGCATGATGGTTCCGGCGAAGCAGCGTCCGTCGTGCAGGATCATGCCGTGGCTTGCCCGGCCGAAATCACGGCAGGACACCAGGACCTGGGCCGCTCGCGTGCGAGGCACCTCACCGGATAAAGGATGCGGGCGATGGACGCAAGCCGGAATGGCCGTCAAAAGGTCTTAAGAAGACCTCCAAACCATTGATTTCCCCTGAAAATCCAAGTCTGTACGTGTTCCCTCCATTCTCGTCCGGCGATCGGTTTTGGGGGAGCGGCTCGGCAGTTCACGGCGCCGCGACGGCAGCGAGAATCACCGCCACCGAAATGTGTTCTCTGCCTGCGGGCCGAACATTGACCGGGCGCTTGCGCGGGTCCCGCGCCTGCCACAGTTTCGGGCGAGGCTCTCGCCACGCACGACATCCCAGGAGTCACAGATGTTCTATCCGGCGTCCCGCCATGCCCGCGTCGCAGCGATGCTGCTGACGCTTCTGCTTCCGGCCACCGTCCGTGCGGACGACGCGCCGTCCGGCCCGCAGCCGCATCAGACGGACGCAAAACCGCCGGGTCCGAAAAGTGGCGGCGACACCCCGCGCGGCGGCGCGGCAACGATCCCAAGCGATCGCCGCCTGCCGCCGGACTCCACCACCAAGCACACGCTCGCGCTGCCCGGCCGCACGCTGGCTTTCACCGCCACCGCCGGTTCGATCCGCATCTTCAACGGCAAGGGCGAACCGCAGGCCGACCTCGCCACCACCTCGTATCAGATCGACGGCGCCGATCCCCGCACCCGGCCCGTGACCTTCGTGTTCAACGGCGGACCCGGCGCATCGTCGGCGTGGCTGCAATTCGGCAGCAACGGCCCGTGGCGCATCGCCATGAGCAACGGGACTGCCGGTTCCTCGGCCTCGCCGGTGCTCGAGCCGAACTCTGAGACCTGGCTCGACTTCACCGATCTCGTGTTCATCGATCCGCTCGGCACCGGCTACAGCCGCATGGTCGCGAGCAGCGACGAGGCAAGGAAGCATTTCTTCACCGTCGATGGCGACGTGGCCTCGATCGCGCTGGTGATCCGCCGCTGGCTGGAAAAATCCGACCGGATGCAGTCGCCGAAATTCATCACCGGCGAAAGCTACGGCGGGATTCGCGGCCCGAAGATCGTGCGCAACCTGCAAACCCGACAAGGCATCGCCATCAACGGACTGGTGCTGATTTCGCCGGCGCTGGATTTCAGCGACGTGGTGGGCACCGGGATGACGCGGTTCGTGGCGAGCTTGCCGAGCATGGCGGCGGTTGCGCGCGAAAAGGAAAAGGGCGCCGCGCTGAGGCGCGCTGATATGGCCGACGTGGAGACCTATGCCCGCGGCGAATTTCTGACCGATCTCCTCAAGGGGCAGGCCGATGCGGAAGCCACGCGGCGGCTCGCGGATCGATTCGCGGCATTGACCGGAATCGATCAGGCGGAGAGCCGCAGGCTGGCCGGCCGATTCGATGTCGGCGAATTCCGCCGCGCCTTCGATCGCCGCAACGGCAAGGTGACGGGGCGCTACGATGGGTCGGTGCTCGGCTTCGATCCTTTTCCGGACTCCAGTTCCGACGATTTCAACGATCCATCGGAGGAGCCGCTGCTTGCGCCGCTGACGTCCGCGGCGTTCGATCTCTATGCGCACAAACTCAATTGGCGCCCCGAAGGCTCGTATGAATTGCTGAGCCGCACGGTCAACCGGGAATGGGATTTCGGCAAGAACCGCAGCGGCGTTCAGTCGATGTCCGACATTCGCGAACTGCTCGCGTCCGACCCGAAAATGAAACTGCTGGTCGCGCAGGGCTTGTTCGATCTGGCGACGCCGTATTTCGGGACCCAAATTCGCCTCGACCAGTTACCGACGTTCGGCTCGCGCGACCGCGTCAAGCTCGTGGTCTATCCCGGCGGCCACATGTTCTATTCGCGCGACGGCTCGCGGCAGGCGTTACGCGACGAGGTGCGCGCGATGATGAAGTAAAAATCCTTCCGGTCATTCCGGACGCCGCAGGCGACGAACGCCTCACGTTCGCGCCGACAGCGGCGATCCGGAATCTAAAGACATCGGCCAGCGAGATTCCGGGTTCGCGCTTTCAGCGCGCTCCGGAATGACGGCAGGAGCATGCCATACCGGCTCACCCGCGCGGCTTGCCGTCGATCCCGAACCGGACTCCGGCGCGCGCCAGTCCTCCTGCGAGCGCGACCGGCGTGCCATCGGCGCGCCAGCACGCCGATCCCGATTGGGTGCCGTCATCCTGAAAGTGAATGCCGTTCATGCCACCGGCCACGGTCGGCATCTGCACAACGTCGTGCCCCATCGACGTCAGCGCCGCGCGGACGGTCTCGGGGAAAGCCAGTTCGATCTCCAGCGCGTTGCCTTCGGTCCAGACCCGCGGCGCCTCGACCGCCTCCTGCAAGCTCATGCCGTGATCGATCAGGTTGACCAGCGCCTGAAAGGCGCTGGGGAAGATCCGTTTCCCGCCAGGCAACCCGAGCGCGTAGACCAGCTTGCCGTCGCGCAACGCCATCATCGGCGACATCGAGGTCGTGACGCGCTTGCCCGGCGCAAGCGACAGCGCGTGGCCGGGACGCGGATCGTACAGATTCATGTAGTTGTTCGGGATCGCACCGATACCGGGAATCATGATTTTTGCGCCGAACAGATCGTTGATGGTTTGCGTGGTCGCGACCACGTTGCCCATCGCGTCCGCTACCGTCATGTGGGTGGTGTGAGCGCTCTCGAGTTGCTTGACCCCGGCGCTCCAGCTTTGTGCGCGCTTTAAATCGATCGCGCCGCGGCGCTCGCGCGCGTACTCCTTTGAGGTCAGACGCTCCACCGGCACACCGACGAAATCGGGATCGCCGCTTGCCGCTGCGCGATCCGCGAACGCGATCTTCAACACCTCCGCCAGCAGATGGATCGTCTCCGGTGTCCCGAACCCCATCGCGGCGATGTCGTAACCTTCGAGGATGTTGAGCATCTCTGCGATATGCACGCCCGAGGCTGCGGGCGGCGGC
>JAFEFK010000922.1 GCA_018240625.1 Pseudomonadota bacterium | reverse complement strand
CCGAGGATCGCTGGCTGGAACTTGAAATGCTGCGCGAGGAGATCGAGAGCTAACGCCTTCAGGTTTGGAGAACCCAGCGATGACAACACACCTCGCCACAAAGATCGCCCGCGACTACGGCACGCCGGCCGTTGTCATCGACATGGATCGCGTCGAGCGCAACATCGCGCGCATTCAGGCTGCATGCACGGCGGCAGGCGTCGCCAATCGCCCGCATATCAAGACCCACAAGAATCCGACGCTGGCGAAAATGCAGATCGCGGCCGGAGCTCAGGGCATCACCTGCCAGAAGCTCGGCGAAGCCGAAGTGATGGCGGACGCCGGGATCGACGATATCCTCATCAGCTACAACTTGCTCGGCGACGAGAAGATGGCGCGCCTCGCGGCGTTGCAGGCCAAAGCCAACATGACGGTGGCCGCCGATAATTCAGTCGTCATCGCCGGTCTGCCGAAAGCGGCGGCGATATCGGGCCGGCCGCTGTCCGTCGTGGTGGAATGCGATACCGGCCGCAAGCGCGCCGGTGTCGAGACGCCCGCGGAGGCGATCGCGCTCGCGCGCGAAATCGCGGCCTCGAAGGGACTGCATTTTGCCGGCTTCATGCTCTACCCGACCGAAAGCGGCTGGGTTGAGGCGCAAAAGTTCTTCGACGAAGCGCTGGCGGGCGTCCGCGCGGCAGGCCTGGATGCCAAAATCGTGTCCACCGGCGGATCGCCCAACATGAAGAATGTCGGCAAGCTCAAGGGCGCGACCGAGCATCGGCCCGGCACCTACATCTACAACGACCGCATGCAGGTCGCGGCGGGCGTCGCCACATGGGACGACTGCGCATTGACTATCTATTCAACAGTTGTGAGCCGCGCCGGTCCCGATCGCGGCATTCTGGATGCGGGTTCGAAGACGCTGACGTCGGACACCGGCGGCGGACTCGAAGGCCATGGGCTGATCCTCGAACATCCCGAGGCGAAGATCGCGCGCTTCGCGGAAGAACACGGCTTCCTCGATCTCACGCGCAGCAACACCCGGCCCGCGGTCGGCGACGTCGTGCGCATCGTGCCCAATCACGTCTGCGTCGTCGTCAACATGGTCGACGAAGTCGTGATGGTGCGCGGCGACGAAGTCATCGGCACGCTGCCGGTCGCGGCGCGCGGCAAGTTGCGGTAACATATTTATAGAAGATACGCGCTCCATGGCGAAGCGTGCTCCCTCTCCCATGGGGAGAGGGTTGGGGTGAGTGGGTAAGACCTCTCAATGTTAAATCCCCCTCACCCGACCGTCTCCGCGGAGTTTATCATCGGGCCGGCAAAGCCGGACCCGTTGGCTCCGCCGGTCGACCTCTCCCCAGCGGGGGGGAGGTGAAACAAGGCCGCGCGAAGAACTCAACCAGATGAGTTTAACGCTTCAGCCATTGCAGCGCGCCGCGTCCGGCCGCCGCCCCTGTCGCGAACGAGGCCTGCAACAGGTAGCCACCGGTCGGCGCTTCCCAGTCGAGCATTTCACCGGCTACAAATACGCCGGGCAGTTTTTGGATCATGTAATGGTCATCGAGCGCGCTGAACGCGATTCCACCTGCAGACGAAATCGCGCGCGCGATCGGCGCGATGCTATTCAAAGTGACCGGAACGTCGTGGATCAGCGCGGCCAGCGCCACGGGAGACATCGATGCCAGCAGTTGTGCGGACGCGATCGCCGCTTCCTGCAACAAGCCGATCGCGACGGGCGTAAGACCCGCGGCCTTGCGCAGCCAGTTTGAGATGGATTGCTTTCCCCTGGGCGCGCTTAGCCGCGCGGCGAGTTCATCGCCCGCGATATCGGGCCGCAGGTTAACGTGAAGTGTCGCCTGCCCCGACCGATTGATCTGCTCGCGGAGTAGCGATGATAGCGCATACACCGCGCCGCCTTCGATGCCGTCGCGCGTGATGACGGCTTCCCCGCGCACCGTCTGCGTTCCGGATGACAGCGAAATAGTTTTCAGCGGGTGCCCTTCGAAACGATCGCGGAAGATGTCCGACCACGCCACCGTGAAACCGGAATTGGCGGGCTGCAGCGGCGCGACGGCAACTCCTTTTGCCGCGAGCCATTCGACCCAGTTTCCGTCGGAGCCAAGCCGTGGCCAGCTTGCGCCGCCGAGCGCCAGCACGATTGCGTTCGCCGCGACAAGATGCTCGCCTCCGGGCGCCTGAAATCGCAAACAGCCAGCGCCATCCCAGCCGGTCCAGCGATGCCTCAACGCGAATGTCACGCCCATCGAATCCAACCGCCTCAGCCAGGCGCGCAACAGCGGCGACGCCTTGAGGGCTTTTGGGAACACCCGGCCGCTGGAGCCGATGAAGTTCGGCTGCCCCAGATCATCGGCCCATGTCCGCAACGCATCCGGCGTGAACGCATCGATCGCCGGCTTGAGAAATGACGCGGCGGCACCGTAGCGTGCCATAAATTCCACCAGCGGTTCGCTGTGCGTCAGATTAAGCCCGCCACGCCCGGCCATCAGGAATTTTCGGCCTGCCGACGGCATCGCGTCGAACACCGTGACGCGCACGCCGCCGCGCGCCAAAACCTCGGCCGCCATCAGGCCAGCAGGCCCGGCGCCGATGACCGCGGCTTGGGTTTTCAGCACATCAGACATGGCGATGGATATGCCTGAGGGAGTGCGCCGCAGCTACCGTAAATCGCAACGTCGGACCCTCTCTCGTCGTTCCGGACGGCTTGCAACGCAAGCCGATCGGAATCTCGAAACGGGACGAAAATACTAAGGTGCGAGATTCCGGGTTCGCTTGCTTCGCTCGCGCCCCGGAATGACGGGGGCTCTCATGCCGGTAACTCTCAGCGCTCCAGCTTGATGCCGGCCCGCGCCGCCGCCTGCGCGACGTATTTCTGGGTCTGCTCGAACGCGCCCAGCAACGCCCTCGCCTTCGACATGTCCTCGATTTCGGCGAAATGCGCTGCGATACCGTCCGGGGTCCATTCGGCGGCCGGAAGATTGATGCCCTCGCTTTCGAGGATCTTGATGACCGCGAACGATCCAGCGCCCGCGCCCATGATCGTACGTGTCGGCGCGTTCTCGCTCAGCATGTATTCCACTGCCGGCGTGATCGCTTCCGGCTTCATCAATTCCAGCGCCTGCGGCGGCAGCAGTTCCTCGGTCATCCGCGTGGCGGCCGTCGGCGAGATGATGTTGACACGGATATCCTGCTTGCGGCCCTCTTCGGCAAGCACGTTCATCAGGCCGACCATGCCGGACTTCGCCGCGCCGTAGTTGGCCTGACCGAAGTTGCCGTAAAGGCCCGACGATGACGTGGTGAGCACGATGCGGCCGTAGTTGCGCGCGCGCATGCCGTCCCACACCGCCTTGCAGCAATAGAACGTGCCGGTCAGATGCACGTCGATCACCTTGGCGAAATCGGCGACCTCCATCTTGCCGAACGATTTATCCCGCAGGATGCCGGCGTTGGCACAAAGCAGATCGACGCTGCCCCATTTTTCTGTCGCCTTCGCGACCATCGCCTTGACCTGTTCGTAGTTGGAGACATCGGCGCCGTCGGCCATCGCCTCGCCGCCCGCCTTGCGAATGTCCTCAACCACGGCTTCGGCGGGCGTCAGCGATCCGCCGGTGCCGTCGCGGGCGCCGCCGAAATCGTTGACCACGACCTTTGCGCCACGGCTGGCGAGTCCCAATGCATGGGCGCGTCCCAAGCCGTTACCCGCGCCGGTCACGATGGCCACGCGGCCGTCAAATCTGATTGTCATGGATTGCAGTCCTTGAACCTTACGAGAAATACAGAAGTCCGAGCCAGTCAGCGATCAGCGCGGACCGCTTCTCGCCCTCGATCTCCACGTTGACGGCGGTGCGCGACAGCAGTTCGCCCGGCTTGCGAAGCGTCGCTTCCGTTAGCGTAAAGCGGCCCCGGACGCGAGAGCCGGATTTGACCGGCGAAATGAACCGGAGTCTATCGAACCCATAATTGACGCCCATGGTCACGCCCTCGACCAGCGGCATCACCTCGTACGACATGATGCTGAGCAGCGACATCGTCAGAAAGCCGTGCGCGATGGTCGTGCCGAACGCCGTTTCGCGCCTGGCGCGCTCGGGATCGACATGGATGAACTGGTGATCCTCGATCACGTCGGCATAGACATCGATCCTGTTCTGGTCGACGAGGTGCCACGACGACACGCCGATCTCCTGTCCCACCAGCTTCCGGTAGGCCTCCAGCGTGATCGGCGGCTTCTTCCAGACCTCATTCACGCCTCATGTCTCCGTATTTTTGGATTTCAACGCCTGAAGCTCGGGGAAATCCTCTTCGCGAAACTCGACACCGCGTAGAGCATCCTTACGGTCGTTCTCGTGCTCGAGGCGGCGCAACTGAACGCGGCGAATCTTTCCTGAAATCGTTTTGGGCAACTCGGTGACGAGCTCAAGCTTGCGGATGCGCTTGAACGGCGCCATTCGCTCGAACATGTGCGTGTAGATCGACAGCGCCGTCTCGCGCGACCGCTCGGTGCCGCCGGTCAGCAGGATATAAGCCTTCGGGATCGCAAGCCTGATCGGATCGGGGCTCGGCACCACGGCCGCCTCCGCGACCGCGTCGTGTTCGAGCAGAACGCTTTCCAGTTCGAATGGACTGATCCGATAGTCGGACGACTTGAACACATCATCCGATCGCCCCACGAACGTCAGGTATCCGTCGTCGTCGACGAACACCACGTCGCCGGTGCGGTAGATATCGCCATCCGCGCCGCTGAGCTTGCCGCCATCGCCCTGATAGCCCTGCATCAGACCGGCGGGCCGATCGGCGCCGAGCACCAGCGCCACCTCGCCTTCCCCGGCGGGATTGCCGTCGCTATCGATCACCCTCACCTTGTAACCCGGCATCGGCCGACCCATCGATCCGACCTTGACCTTCTGTCCCGGCGAATTGCCCGCGAGCGCGGTGGTCTCGGTCTGGCCGTAACCGTCGCGGATCGTCAGCCCCCACGCCGATTTCACCTGATCGATCACTTCGGGATTGAGCGGTTCGCCGGCGCCGCAGACCTCGCGCAGCGACATCTTGAAGTCCGACAGCTTCTCCTGAATGAACAGCCGCCACACCGTCGGTGGCGCGCACAACGTGGTGACACCGCAGCGCCCGATGGTCGCCAGCAGACCCTTGGCCTCGAAACGCGGCTGGTTGCAGATGAAGATGGTCGCGCCGGCATTCCATGGCGCGAAGAAGCAGCTCCAGGCATGCTTGGCCCATCCCGGCGAGGAGATGTTGAGATGCACGTCGCCCGGCTGCAGGCCGATCCAGTACATGGTCGAGAGGTGGCCGACCGGATAGCTGCGCTGGCTGTGCCGGACAAGTTTTGGCTTCGCCGTGGTGCCCGATGTAAAATACAGCAGCATCGGATCATCGGCATTGGTCGGCCCGTCCGCCTTGAACGTATCGGGCGCGTCATTGGTCTGCTCATACGGCAGCCAGCCCGCATGTGGCGCGGTCGCGCCGACGACGATGCAGGTGAGCCCTTCGCGGCCAAGGCTCGCAAATTTTGCCACCTGATCCTGCGAGGCAACGACAACTTTGGCGCGGCCGCGATCGAGACGATCCCGCAACTCCTCGGTGGTGAGCAGCGTGGTCGCCGGAATCACCACGACGCCGAGTTTGATGCAGGCCAGCATGGTTTCCCACAGCGGCACTACGTTGCCGAGCAGCAGCAGCAGGTGGTCGCCGCGTTTCAATCCTTGCGCGCGGAGGAAATTCGCGACCCGGTTCGAGCGCCGCGACATCGCCTCGAATGTCAGTTTTGTTTCGGTGCCACTCGCAGCATCGACGATCCACAACGCCGTGCGGTTCTTGCTCGCCGGATCGGTCGCCAGATCAGCATCGAACCAGTCCAGCGCCCAGTTGAACGGCACCGGCTCCGGCCATTTGAATCCATTGATGGCGGTATCGTAGTCGGTGCGATGCTTCAGAAGGAATGCGCGGGCATCCTGGAACGTGGTCATAGTTGAACACCTCACTCCAACGATCGTAACGGCCTGTAGTGCGCTCCGAAACTTCCGCGCCTGCCGCGTATCAACGGCTTTGCCGCAAAAATCAAGGCGCCGAAAGTCAGGGTCCCACCGACGGCAAGGCTATTCCATGCCAGATCCGGCCCTACTTCCTGGCCAGATGCCTGATGTGGTCGATAATGCCCGAAAAATCGACATGACCGTGACCTGCGTGATCAAAGGCCTCATAGATGCTCTCCGCGTGCGCGCCGAGCGGCGTCACCGCGCCGGACCCTTTGGCGGCCTCCTGCGAAAGACGCAAATCCTTGTACATCAGCGCAGCGGCAAATCCCGGCTTGTAGCCGTTATTGGCCGGCGAAGTGGGTACCGGTCCTGGAACCGGACAATAGGTGGTGAGCGACCAGCATTGTCCTGACGAGGTCGAGGCGACGTCGAACAACGCCTGATGCGACAGCCCGAGCTTTTCGGCCAGCGCGAAGGCCTCGCCGACCGCGATCATCGAGATGCCCAAAATCATGTTGTTGCAGATTTTTGCCGCTTGTCCTGCGCCACCCTTGCCGCAATGGACGATCTTCTTGCCCATCGCTTCCAGGATCGGCTTCGCCGCCGCGAAGGCGAAATCTTCGCCGCCGGCCATGAAGGTCAGCGTCGCATTCTTCGCGCCGCCCGTGCCGCCCGATACCGGCGCATCGACCGACGGAAGCGAGCGTTCGGTTGCGTGAGCATGAGCCAGACGCGCGCTCTCGACGTCGATGGTCGAGCAGTCGATCATCAGCGCGCCCTTGGCCACCGACGGAATGATATCGCTCCAGACCGATACCACATGCTTGCCGGCGGGCAGCATGGTGATAATGACGCTGGCGTCCTTCACTGAATCCGCCGCGCTGCCGGCGATCGCGACGCCGTCCGCCTTGGCCGCATCCTTGGAGGCCTGGACCAGATCGAAGCCGATCACCTTGTGGCCGGCCTTGACGAGGTTGGCGGCCATCGGTCCGCCCATGTTGCCGAGACCGATGAATGCGATGGTCGCCATGTTGTTGTCTCCCGTCAGATTTCTTGTTGTTGTCTAGCTAAATACGAGTTCATTTGCGCCGAGGCTGGCAAAGTATGGCGCAATCATTTCAGGTGTAACATCCTCGATCCGAGACGGCGACCATTTTGGCTTGCGGTCCTTGTCGATCACAGCGGCCCGTACGCCTTCGCGAAAATCATCGCTCGCAAACACCGCGAGCGCGGCACGGTATTCCCGCACGAGGCATTCCTCCAGCGTGGACGACGCGCGCGCCAGCCGCAACAGCTTCAGCGCCACCACCATGCCGCGCGGCGATTTCTCGTTCAGGACCTTGAGGGTGGACTGTGCCAATTCCGAACCGTCACGATGCAGGGCCGCAAAGATGTCGTCCATTCGACCATGGGCGAACCAGCGATCGATCTGCGGCCGGAGCGCCGCGACGGGGCCCGCGGTTTCGCCGGTCGCAAAGCCCGCGATCACGGCCTTCACGTCCGCTGAATCTGCGCCGCGCGCCAGCTTCACAAGCGCCTCGCGCAACGCGGCGAGTTTTTCCGACGGCACCACGGCATCGGCAAAACCGGAATAGACCGCAGCCGGCCCATTCATGGTCTG
>JAFEFK010000921.1 GCA_018240625.1 Pseudomonadota bacterium | reverse complement strand
TCCACTCGGCACGTTCTGCGACCGCCTTGACGAGATCGATCGCGCGCGGGTCTTTCAGATAGCGCAGACGATACTCGATGGGGTCGACGCCGGCCTCGGTAGCCAATTCGTCGATGTAAGATTCATGTGCAAAGGTGTTCGGCAGCGCCGACACGCCGCGCAACCAGGATGCGCGCACGATCGGCGGCATATCGTGCGCGACGATACGCATGGCGTCGTAATCGTAAGGCGGAATCGCGGTGCGGTCGCCCATCTGGGAGACCGCGGGCGTCGCAGGGACCATCCCTGTCAACAGTAGCGCCAGCGTCGGCGCGTTGTTCGATGGATAGCGCGTGGCAAAGTCATAGGCTGCGACGCCGCCGTCGGCGTTCAGCCCGCCATTGACGTCCATCAGTTGCGCGGTGCCTTTCGGTTCCCACGAATGTTCCTGCTCGCGCGTAAGCTGCACCCGCACCGGACGTCCGACCGCGCGCGACAGCAATGCTGCGTCCGCCGTGACATCGTCCGCGCAGTTACGCCCATAGCAGCCGGCGGCTTCCATCCGGATCACGTCGATATCGATTTCTGGCACCGCCAGCAGCCGCGCCAGATCGGTCCGGAGAATGTGTGGGTTCTGGGTGCCGGACCAGACCTTCGTCTGACCGTTCTGAACGTCAGCAACGGCACACGATGGTCCGATCGATGCGTGCATCTGATAGGGCCAGACGTAGGTCCGCTTCATAGCCGTGTCGGCGCCGGCGATCGCCGCATCGACATCGCCTTTGTCGAGCAGCGTGCGCGGCGTTGATGGATTGGCACGAAGCGCCGTCTGGATATCGTTGAGATCGGGCAATACCGGTGTTGGCTTCCACGTCACCTTGAGCTGGGCAGCGGCCCTGACGGCGTTTTCCTCGCGCTCGGCAACGACGCCGACGAAGTCCCCGATCCGGACCACCGCGACCACACCCGGAATGTCCGTGACGGAGAACTCGTCCACCGCGATGAGGCTGGTGCCGACAAAATCGCCGGCGTCGACGCCGGCATAGGGCGGCCGGATCACGCGGCCATGCAACATGCCGGGCACGCGAACGTCGTGGACGTAAACGAGTTCGCCCGTCGCCTTGGCGGGAAGATCGACGCGCGGCGTCGACAGCCCGACAATCTTATAGGCTTCGACAGGTTTGAGGGATACGTCATCGACCAGTTCAAGACGAATCGTGTCATTCGCGATCAATTCGCCATAGCTGAGGTTGCGATTGTCACGTGCGCGGATCAATCCGTCATCGACGGTTAATTCATTCTCGGATAATCCAAGCCGCTTGGCGGCCAGCCCGATCAGGAATTGCCGCGCCTGTGCCGCGGCCTTCCGCAACGGCACCGCCGTGATCTGAATGGTTTCGCTGGCGATGGTAGGCCCCTGATTGGGCGCGCGCGACGTATCGCCGAGCACGACGATCACGCGGGCCAGCGAAACGTCGAGTTCTTCGGCGACGATCTGGCCCAGCGCGGTTCGGATCCCGGTGCCCAGATCGACATGGCCATTGAACGCGGTGACAATTCCGTCTGCGGTGATCTTGATGAAGGTTTCGAAGCCGCCTCTATCAACACCGGATTCCGCGGGGCGAACCACGGACAGCGATCCGGAATATTTTTCGTCGGAGTTGGTCGGCGACGACGATGTTGCCATCACACGCGGCTCTCGACGGCATGCCCGGCCGCTCGCATCGCCGCACGGATGATCTCGACATGTGCTCCGCAGCGGCAGAGATTATATTTCAGCGCTTCGATAATCTCCGCCTCCGAGGGATGTGGATTGCTCAGCAGCAAGGCCTTGGTCGACATGATCATGCCATTGAGGCAGTAACCGCATTGTGCGGCTTGCTCCTCAATGAATGCCTGCTGCACAGGGTCGCAGTGTTCGCGAGAGCCCAGTCCTTCCAGTGTCAGGATGTCGCGGCCGGTGCAGCCGCTGATCGGGATCACGCAGGACCGCGCAGCGACGCCGCCGATAAGGACCGTGCATGCGCCGCACTCGCCGAGGCCGCAGCCATATTTCGGCCCGTTCAATTCGAGATCGTTGCGAAGAACATAAAGCAGCGCCGTGTCCGGAGACGCGTCAACATCACGGACCTTTCCGTTGACGGTGAGACGAATGGGTGGTTGCGGTGTTCTCATCGTTGCGGTTCGGTCTGCTGCATTGCAAAACGTCGGCGAATATTGCCGACGATACCGTTTGTGTACAAACGTGCAAGACGTCAGCGGGATGTGGACCGGATCAGCCCGGAGTGTGCACGCTTTATGAGCACGATGTCAGCGCTTGCACTGTCCGACCGCCGGGCTTTTTGCCGGACGGCGCTTGACAGTATGACATCCGCGCGACATTGTTCGTATACGAATGAAATGCCGGATCGTGGATTGACGGATGGTGATCCGGCCACCGACTGTCGTTTCGAGGCGTGAGCTTGTTCATGATAGATGAAACAACCTCTACTGCTGCGAGTCAGGCCGACAAGATTCGCTGCGATGCCTGCCCGGTGATGTGCTACATCAAGCCAGGTGCGGCGGGCGCATGCGATCGTTATGCCAATTATAACGGCGAACTGGTTCGGGTCGATCCCCATGTGGTGCTGGAGCGCACGGTGTCCCACGGCGGGCGGCTGGTGCCGTTTCAGGCCGGCGGCGACTGGGACGGCAAGATCGTTCACGAGCCGGGCGTCTTCGTGACGGCCATCGGCGCCGGCACCACCTATCCGGACTATAAGCCGGCTCCCTTTATCGTCTCGTCCGAAGTCGATGGCGTCGATATGGTCACGGTGGTGACCGAAGGCATCTTCAGCTATTGCGGCGTCAAGGTGAAAATCGACACCGATCGCTATCTTGGCCCGGAAGCCGCGACGGTACGCGTCGAGGGTGAGGCGATCGGACACGTCACGACCGGCGAATACGGTTCGCAGATGTTGTCGCTTGGCGGCGTGCATCATCTGACGGGCGGCTCCAAGAAAGAGGGCCGTGTCACCTGCGATGCGCTGATGGATCTGTCCAACGGCAAGCCGGTCGAAATGACCATCGACGGCGGCGCCACCGTGGTCGTGCAAGCGGGCTATCCGCCTATCGTCAACGGCGTCGCCGAGGAGCGGATGCGCGTCGGCTGCGGCTCCGCAACCATCGGTATGTTTGCCAAGCAATGGCAAGGCAAGGTCGATGAGGTAGTGGTGGTCGATGATCACATCACCGGTGTGTTGTCCGAGCACCAAGCGGGCAAGCTGCTCGATATTCCCGATACCGGTATCAAGATGAAGGGCCGCCGCTCGACGCCCGGCCGCTACTTTCAGGTGGCTGAGCCGGGAACAGGCTGGGGTGGCACCAACATCTCCGATCCCCTCTCGATCCTCGGGCCCTTCAACCCGAAGGAAGCACGGCCGGGAACGCGCATGCTGATGGTCTCGACGACGGGTGAACATGCGGCCTATTTCGAACTCGATGAATCTTTGAAGCCTGTCGAAAAACCGATGCCTTCGGCTCTGCAGTTGTCGGTGGAGCGAATCCAGGAGAACTGCGAACCCGCGCTGTGCACGGTGCTGTTCATGGGAGGCGCGGGCGGATCGTTGCGGGCCGGCGTCACCGATAATCCGGTGCGGTTGACCCGTTCGGTCAAGGACGCGCTGACGTCGGTGACCTGCGGCGGTGCGCCGGTCTACGTCTGGCCCGGTGGCGGGATCACCTTCATGGTCGATGTGACGCGGGTGCCCGAAGGCGCCTTTGGTTATGTCCCGACGCCTGCGCTGGTCGCCCCAATCGAATTTACTTTGAAGCTGTCGGATTATGCAGCGCTGGGCGGCCACATGGATTATGTGCTGCCGCTGGCGTCGCTAAAGGACAATACCGAGGTGCGACAGCTTCCGCCGCAACTGACTGAACCGCGGTCGCGCGCATGACAAGGCTTCCGCAGATCGGATGGCTCGCGGATGGCAGGCGGCTTCACCTGCAGGACGGGCCCATTGATCTGATTGTGGAAGCGCACGGCGCCAACGCAGACGTGCAGGTTGCGTATGAAGCGGCGGTGCGACGTTTCACCGGTTTGCTCGACGAATTGTGTGCGGAGCTGGATGAACTGCGCCAGCCTGCGTGCCCTCAAATTTGCAAGCTTCAAGGCGTTGTCGCGCGTCGCATGCATGCGGCCGTTGCACCATTTTCGTCCGCGCATTTCATCACGCCGATGGCGGCAGTTGCCGGCAGTGTTGCCGAGGAAATTCTCGGTGCGATGGTGCAGACCGCGAATTTGTCGCGGGCCTATGTCAACAACGGCGGCGACATCGCGCTGCATCTCGCGCCGAACGGGCGCTTCACAGTGGGTCTGGTCGATCGCCCTGATAGGCCGAGCTTGATCGGAAAGGCGTGCATTGAATCTCGCGATCCGTCCCGCGGCATTGCGACCAGCGGGCGGCATGGCCGCAGCTTTTCGCTGGGGATTGCCGATGCCGTCACAGTGCTGGCTGCGACGGCTTCGCGGGCGGATGCCGCGGCCACAATCATTGCCAATGCGGTTGATTTGCCCGCTCATTCTGCGATTGTCCGCATGCCTGCGAACGAGTTCCAGCCCGACAGCGATCTCGGGCATCGTCTCGTGACGCGTGACGTCGGCCTGTTATCGCAGACCGAGGTCATGAGCGCGCTCGAATCCGGTTCAGGCTGCGCGCGGGAATTGCTGGCCGCCGGATTGATCGAGGGTGCGTCGCTTCATCTGCAGGGTGAGACGCTCACGGTGGCGCTCAAGCAGGTTGCGTCATCAGATGCGCAACGCCTTGTCCTGCCGGAACGGGCGCAGCATCTGATGGATGCTTGACATGATAGGCAAGGAGCGTTCGCCATGAGTGCTGTGATCCGCAAAATCGTAACTGTGGTCGAGGAGACCCGGATGGAGATGGGCCGCAATGTCTCTCCGCCGACGCGGCGCGCCGCTGCCATCGCCGTGATCGAAAATCCGTTCGCCGGACAATATGTCGAAGATCTCGCACCACTGATCGCGATTGGTGAAGAACTGGGCGATCTGCTGACGAAAAAGGCGGTTGCTGCGTTGGGTATCGAGGGCAGCAAGGCGCATAGCTATGGCAAGGCGGCGGCGGTCGGCGAAAACGGCGAGCTTGAGCATGCCGCAGCAATCTTGCATCCGAAAATGGGTACTCCCGTGCGCAAGGTGTTGAGCAAAGGAGCTGCGTTGATCCCGTCGTCAAAAAAACGTGGTGCGATGGGAACCAGTCTGGACATCCCGCTCGGCCACAAGGATGCGGCCTTCGTTCGCAGTCATTTCGACGGTATGGAAGTGCAGATCAACGATGCACCGCGAGCAAACGAAATCATGGTCGCCGTTGCGGTCACTGACAGCGGCCGTCCGCTACCCCGCGTGGGCGGATTGACGGCCGCCGAAATCAAGGGAGAAGACGGTTTGCGCTAGCGGTCTATCGTGTTCCGCAACAAAGTATCTTAGAACGGAAATCAGGAGGCTGTCCCGCAACGAGGGAAGGGACGGCAGTTGCCGAAGCGGGAGCGGAGACTCTCGCCAACATTGGAGGTTTGGGATGCGACAAGGCAAGTGGTTGTTGAATGGCCTGTTGGGTGCGGGACTGGGCGTCATGCTCAGCGGCGCGGTAACCGGTGCGATGGCACAGGACGAGATCAAGATCGGCGAGATCAACAGCTATTCGCTGTTGCCGGCATTCACCGAGCCCTATCGGAAGGGATGGCAACTCGCTGTTGAAGAAGTCAACGCCGCCGGTGGCATCAACGGCAAGAAGCTCGTCGTGATTTCCAAGGACGATGCGGGTAAGCCGGCGGAAGCGCAGACCGCAGCCACCGAGCTCGTCGCCAAGGAAGGCGTCGCGATGTTGTCCGGAACCTTCCTGTCGAACATCGGTCTTGCCGTTAGCGATTTCGCCAAGCAGAAGAAAGTCTTCTTCCTCGCCGCAGAACCTCTGACCGATGCCATCACCTGGGAGAAGGGCAACAAGTACACGTTCCGTCTGCGTCCGTCGAATTATATGCAGGCCGCGATGCTGGTGGAGGAAGCCGCAAAGCTACCCGCGAAAAAGTGGGCGACCGTCGCGCCGAATTACGAATACGGTCAGTCGGCCGTCTCGGTATTCAAGAAGCTGTTGTCGGCCAAGCGGCCCGATATCCAGTGGGTTGACGAGCAATGGCCGCCGCTCGGCAAGATCGACGCCGGCCCCGTGGTGCAGGCGCTCGCCAACGCCAACCCGGATGCGATCCTCAACGTGGAGTTCGGTGGCGACCTGGTGAAATTCGTCCGCGAGGGCAACACCCGTGGTCTGTTCAAGAATCGCGAGGTCGTCAGCTTCCTCACCGGCGAACCGGAATACCTCGACGCGCTCAAGGACGAGGCGCCGACGGGCTGGATCGTCACCGGCTATCCCTGGTACGACATCAAGACGCCGGAACACGCGGCTTTCCTCAAGGCCTATCAGGACAAGTACAAGGACTATCCGCGGCTCGGTTCGGTCGTCGGCTACGAGACGATCAAGGCCGCGGCGGCGATTCTGACCAAGGCGAATTCTACCGATCCGGAGAAGCTGATCGCGGCGGCGGAGGGGATCTCGTTGCCGTCTCCGTTCGGTGAAATCACCTTCCGCAAGATCGACCACCAATCGACGCTCGGTGCCTTCGTCGGAAAAACTGCCGTGAAGGATGGCAAAGGCGTGATGGTGGATTCGGTCTACCGTAAAGGCTCGGATTACCTTCCGAGCGATGCCGAAGTCGAAAAGCTTCGGCCCAAGGACTGACGCCATCGGCCGCGGGCGCGTGAGTGCCCGCGGCATTTCTCCGAGCGCGGATCGCAGATGGCCTTTTATATCGTCCAGTTCTTGACCGGTCTTGCCAGCGCTGCCTCGCTGTTTCTGGTCGCATCGGGCCTGTCGATCATTTTCGGCGTGACGCGTATCGTCAATTTCGCCCATGGCGCGTTTTATATGCTCGGCGCCTATCTCGCGTATACGTTGACCGAACGGTTGTCCGGCGCGCTTGGTTTTTGGGGCGGCATTGTTGCGGCGGCGCTGGCTGTCGCGGCGTTTGGCGTTCTCATTGAAATGATCCTGCTGCGGCGCATCTACCGATCGCCGGAACTGTTTCAGCTTCTCGCAACTTTCGGACTGACCCTGATGATCGAGGACATCGTGGTCCTGATCTGGGGGCCAGACGATCTGCTAGGCCGCCGTGCACCGGGTTTTCGGGGCGCGGTTGATTTCTTCGGTCAGCAAATTCCAACCTATGATCTGTTCCTGATCGTTCTCAGTCCGATTGTTCTGGGTTTGCTCTGGCTGTTGTTTCGCCGCACACGCTGGGGCGTTCTGGTCCGCGCGGCAACGCAGGACCGCGACATGGTCGCGGCGCTCGGCGTCAATCAGAAGTGGCTGTTTACGAGCGTTTTTGCCCTCGGCGTCTTTCTCGCGGCACTCGGCGGCGCTTTGCAAATCCCGCGTGACGCTGCCAATCACGCGATGGATCTGAACATCATCGTCGATGTTTTCGTCGTCGTGGTGATCGGTGGCCTCGGTAGCATCATCGGTGCCTTTGTCGCGGCCGTGCTGGTCTCGGAACTCAATGCGTTCGGCATCCTGATTTTTCCGAAGATTTCGATCATCCTTGTATTTTTGGTGATGGCGGTGGTTTTGATCGTGCGTCCCTGGGGGTTGTTCGGAAAGCCAGAGGCGCCGGCCCGCAAGACCCCAGGCTTGACCGTGCGGCCGTGGCGGCCGCTGAGCGGCAACGAACGTCTCGCGATGATCGGCGTTCTGGTTGTGGCGGCAGCGCTGCCGTTGATCAGTGGGAGTTATGTTCTGACCGTTGCCTCGGAAATCGCGATCTTCGTTATTTTCGCCGCCAGCCTGCATTTCCTGATGTCGGTGGGCGGATTGGCGTCGTTTGGGCACGCCGCGTATTTCGGCCTCGGCGCCTACGGTGTGGCGTTCCTCGCCAAGATGGCGGGCATGCCGATGATCGTCTGCCTTTTGATTGGTCCGCTACTCGGTCTGCTCGGCGCGGCGGTCTTCGGCTTTTTCGTGGTGCAGTTGTCCGGCGTCTATTTCGCGATGCTGACGCTGGCATTCGCGCAGATTGTCTGGTCGATCGCATTCCAATGGGTTGGCGTCACCGGCGGCGATAACGGCATTCTCGGGGTTTGGCCCGCGGCATGGGCCGGCGGCGCCGCGAATTTCTACTGGTTGTCGCTCGGCATCGCGGTGCTGGTGGTGGCTGCATTGCGGATCATGGTATTCTCGCCCTTCGGCTACGCACTGCGTGCGACCCGCGATTCTGCGCTGCGCAGCGAAGCGATCGGCATCGATGGCAAGCGGATTCAATGGACGGCGTTTGTGATCGCGGGGACGGCTGCGGGAATCGGCGGTGCGTTGTTTGCGTTTCTCAAAGGCAGCGTGTTTCCCGACAGCGTCGGCATCTCGCTCTCGGTCGACGCGCTTGTGATGGTCCTGCTCGGGGGCGTTGAAACGGTCTCGGGCGCAATCGTGGGTGCGATCGTCTATAAGGCGCTGAATATCTGGCTGGTCAGCTACACCGATTTCTCCAAGCTCGTGCTCGGCGCGGTGATCGTGCTGATCGTGGTGGCGATGCCCAAGGGTATCGTCGGCACGATTGAGACTCTTCAGACGCGTCGCGCGCGGCCCGCGAAAGCCACCATCCTTGCGTCGCAAGCAGAGACAGCCGAATGAGCGCCGTGCCCATCCTGCTTTCGGTCGAAGGCCTCACCAAATCCTACGGTGGGGTTCACGCGGTGCGCGACGTCTCGTTTTCGCTTCATGCCGGAGAAATCCTCGCATTGATCGGCCCCAACGGCGCCGGCAAGAGTACCTGTTTCAACATCCTCAACGGTCAGATTGCGCCGGGCAGCGGCCGGGTGCGGTTGCTGGGTCGGGATACTACTGGCGAGAAGCCGCGCGCGATCTGGCGGCTGGGCGTCGGCCGCACCTTCCAGATCACGGCGACCTTTGCCACCATGACGGTGCGGGAAAATGTGCAGGTCGCGCTGGTGTCCCACCATTCCCGGCTGTTCAACATGTGGGCGTCGGCGCCAAAGCTGGCGCGCGACGAGGCGGAGCGTCTGCTCGGTCTCGTCGGCATGAACGGTTTTGCCGACCGCCCGTGCGGCGAGCTCGCTTACGGCGATCTCAAGCGGCTCGAGCTTGCCATCGCGCTCGCCAACCAGCCGAAGCTGCTGCTGATGGATGAGCCGACTGCTGGCATGGCGCCACGCGAGCGTATCGAACTGATGCGGCTCACGGCGCGGATTGCGCGCGAGCAATCGATCGGTGTGCTGTTTACCGAGCACGACATGGACGTGGTGTTCGAGCATGCCGACCGCATTCTGGTGCTCAATCGCGGCGCGCTGATCGCGGAAGGTGTTCCTGAAGAAGTCCGGCGCAATCCGCAGGTGCGCGCGATCTATCTCGGCGAGGGGCTGGTCTACGACGCGCGCCACCGCGAAGGGGCGTCGGCATGAAGCTCTCGGTTCAAGCTCTCAACAGCTATTATGGGCCTGCGCATATCCTGTTCGACGTCGGGCTGGAGGTCGACAGCGGCGAAGTCGTCGCGCTGCTCGGCCGCAACGGGGCGGGCAAGTCGACGACCTTCCGCTCCATTGTCGGACTTGTCGAACAGCGCGAAGGCCGGATCGTGTTCGAGGGCAGGGATGTGTCCGCCGAGCCGACCCATGCCATCGTTCGCAGCGGGCTCGGTTATGTTCCGGAGGAGCGCCGCATCTTCACCGATCTCACGGTCGAAGAAAATCTCGAAGTGGGTCGCCAGCCGCCACGCCCGAACGCGCCGCAATGGACGCGCGAAAAACTGTTTACACTGTTTCCAAATCTCGGAGAGATGAAGAACCGGCCCGGCGGCCGCATGAGCGGCGGCGAACAGCAGATGCTGACAATTGCCCGTACGCTGATGGGAAATCCGTCGCTGGTGTTGCTCGATGAGCCATCGGAAGGTCTGTCGCCAAAGATCGTGGAGCAGATGGTCGAGGCGATCATGATCATGAAGCAGGAAGGCGTCAGCATTGTCGTGTCGGAGCAGAATCTGCACTTCGCCAACCTGATCTCGGACCGCGCTTATATCATCGAACGCGGACGCATCTGTTTTAGCGGCACCATGAAGGAGCTCGAAGCGCGCCCGGATATTCGCGACGCGCATCTGGCCGTATAGCGGCATCGCCGGATGATTGTCCGCGGCAATGGATCGAAGGAAGTGAACATGGCCAAGGCGCCGTCCGCGAAGGCAGCCGCTTCTAACAAGGGCGCTGCGCCGAAGAGGACTTCGAAGCCGTCCTATCTCCTGGACGAGCAGGTCGGCTTCATTCTGCGCCAGGTGTCGCAACGTCACTCGGCGATTTTTGCCGGTTTGATCGGCGTCAACCTAACGCCGACGCAATGGGCGGCGTTGTCGAAACTGATGGAAACCGGGCCATGTTCGCAAAACCAGCTCGGGCGGCTCACCGCGATGGATGTCGCGACCATCAAGGGCGTGATCGACCGGCTCACCGCGCGCGGGCTGACCGAGACCGGTCCCGATCCGGAGGACGGCCGCCGCCTGATCGTCAGCCTGACACGCGCCGGGCAGCAGACGGCTGAAAAAGCTGCGCCCAATGCGCTTGCGATCACACGCGAGACGCTGGCTCCGCTTGACGCCAGGGAGCGCGAGACATTGATCGCGCTGCTCGGCAAGCTGCGGTGATAGGCTTCTGAATTTTTGTTGTCTCGCCCCGGTGCGCGATTAGGCGGCGACGATGGTCACTCCCCCAGCTGCGCCTTGTAGTCGTCGAGCACGCCCTGCACGCGGTAGCAGCTTGAAGTGTCGGGCGTGAACGTCATCCATTTCCTCTCGGTGTCGATGAACACCTGGCCGTCCTTTTCGCCGCGCGCGCGGCCGGCGGCGATGTGGGTCTTGTCGGATTTCGAGAGATAAGGATCGAGCGCTCCGAGCAACTCTTCGGTCTGGCCCGGCGTGATCAGGTTCGCGGCTTCGCAGCGGATCGCGGCAGCGAAAAACGAACCCGCAGAGACCGCAACGTTGGGCGACATCGCTCCGGCGGTTGCGGGAATCGACGCGAGGATGGCGAGCGCGACGCACAACTCCGCCAGCCGTTGTCTTGCCATGCCGCAACTCACCCCCGCCATGGCATGAATCGTAGCGGACCGCTGTGCTGAGGCAATTCCCCTTTGGTCTCTGTTCCCGCTTGAATGGTGTAGAGCGCGTGCAGCGTTGCCGATTTGTCATCCGCTGCTTTGAATGGCGTGCGCCGCCCCGCCGATCACTTTTCATCGGTCGCATTCGGGAGGATCGGATGAAACGCATCGTCATCGTCGCCGCGGCAATCCGGAGATTCCCGGTTCCGGCGCCGTCTGCAGGGATGTAGACCTGATGGGCGCGCCGATGCGGCGATACGTGACGCATAACTGAGCGCGTGACCGTGTACCCGCTCTATCCCTTCCCTTCACAGGAGGAGGGAAAAGAACTTATCGCGGCAGCGTGGTGGTTCCCATCAGCGCCTGATCGATGGCGCGGGCGCACAGGCGTCCCTCGCGGATCGCCCACACGACCAAGGATTGGCCGCGGCGCATGTCGCCGGCGGAAAACACCTTTGGCAGCGAGGTCTGGTAGTCGCTGGTGTTGGCGCGGACGTTGCCGCGCTGGTCGAGATCGAGACCGAGCGTCTTCAAGAGGCCCTCGTGCACCGGATGCACAAAGCCCATCGCCAGCAGCACGAGATCGGCCTGAATCTCGAACTCGCTGCCCGCGACCGGCTGGAACTTGTCGTCGACCTGCACACAGTGCAGCTTGGCCACTTTGCCGTCGCGGCCTGAGAACTTCTGCGTCAGCACGGCATAGTCGCGCTTGGCGCCTTCGGCCTGACTGGACGACGTGCGCATCTTCAACGGCCAGTTCGGCCAGGTCAGCCCCTTGTTCTCGTGCTCGGGCGGCGCCGGCATGATTTCAAGTTGCGTCACCGACAGCGCGCCCTGCCGAAATGAAGTGCCGATGCAGTCGGAGCCGGTGTCGCCGCCGCCGATCACCACGACATGCTTGCCGCCGGCAAGAATATCCTGTGCCTCGAACGTTTCGTTACCGACGCGACGGTTCTGCTGCGGCAAAAAATCCATCGCGAAGTGAATGCCCTTGAGATCGCGGCCCGGTATCGGCAGATCGCGCGAGGCTTCCGCGCCGCCGGTCAGCGCCACGGCGTCATAGTCCTTCACGAGCTGCTGGGGATCGATCGCGCCGGCCGTTTTGCCGCCGACGGCCTTGCCGTAATGGAAGGTGACGCCCTCGGCTTCCATCTGCTTGATGCGCCGGTCGATGACCTGCTTTTCCATCTTGAAGTCGGGAATGCCGTAGCGCAGAAGCCCCCCGGCCTTGGCAAATTTTTCGTAGACATGGACATCATGGCCGGCGCGCGCGAGCTGTTGCGCGCACGCGAGGCCCGCGGGGCCTGAGCCGACCACCGCGATCTTCTTGCCGGTCTTTTCCGCGGCGATCTCCGGCTTCAGCCAGCCGTTGTCCCAAGCGCGGTCGACGATAGCGCATTCGATGGTCTTGATGGTGACGGGATTGTCGTCAATGTTCAGCGTGCACGAGGCTTCGCACGGCGCGGGACAGATGCGGCCGGTGAATTCCGGAAAGTTGTTGGTCGAGTGCAGCGAGCGCGAGGCTTCTTCCCAGTTGCCGTTGTAGACAAGGTCATTCCAGTCGGGGATCTGGTTATTGACCGGGCAGCCCGGCGTTCCCGGCTGAACCGAGCCGGTGCCATGGCAATAGGGGATGCCGCAGTTCATGCAGCGCGCGGCCTGATCGCGCGTCTCTTTTTCGGTCAGCGGAATCACGAACTCGTTAAAGTTCTTTATGCGCTCGGCGACCGGCGCGTACTTGCGGTCGCGCCGTTCGATCTCAAGAAAACCCGTGATCTTGCCCATTAGACGTGATGCCCCTGCAACTTCTTCGCTTCGTCATTCCAGGATGCGCCACTCGGCGCAGACCCGGAATCTCGTTTCCTGCTACTTGCGAGATTCCGGGTTCGCACTGCGCGCGCCCCGGAATGACGCTGTTGAATGCTACGCCCCGATCGCGATTTTCGGCTCGGCGCCCGCGTTGGCTTTCTGTTCCTTCAGCGCGCGGCGGTATTCCACCGGCATCACCTTGCGGAATTTTGGCAAGACTGCCTTCCAGTTCGCGAGAATGCCGGCGGCGCGTTTCGAGCCGGTGAGTTTTGCGTGGCGCGTGATCAGCACGTGCAGCCGCTCGACATCGGATTCCAAAAGGTTCTGGAACACATCGACACGGCCGTGCGCTTCGAGATCGCCGCTATGGTGATAGGTGCCGGCGTTGATCATTTCTTCCGACAGCACCGGCTCGAGTTCGACCATCGCGAGATTGCACAGTTTTGGAAACTCGCCGTCTTCGTCGAGCACGTAGGCGACGCCGCCCGACATGCCGGCTGCAAAATTGCGGCCGGTTTTTCCAAGCACCACGACGATGCCGCCGGTCATGTATTCGCAGCAGTGGTCGCCCGCGCCCTCGACGACAGCCACCGCGCCGGAATTGCGCACGGCAAACCGTTCGCCCGCGACACCGCGGAAATAGCATTCGCCTTCGATCGCACCGTACATCACGGTGTTGCCGACGATGATCGATTCTTCCGGCACAATGCCGGTGTTGTGGGGCGGCTTGACGATGATACGGCCGCCGGAAAGACCCTTGCCGACGTAGTCGTTGGCTTCGCCTTCGAGGTCGAAGGTGATGCCGCGCCCAAGCCACGCGCCGAACGCCTGTCCCGCGGTGCCCTTGAGGCTGACGTGGATAGTGTCGAGCGGCAGGCCGGTATGTCCATAGATTTTCGCAACCGAACCCGACAGCATGGCGCCGGCCGAACGATCCGTGTTGTTGATCTCGGCTTCGATCTTGACCGGTGCGCCACGATCGAGCGCTGCCTGCGCCTTCTCGATCAAGGTGCGGTCCAGCACCTTCTCGAGATGATGGTTCTGGTTTTCGGCGTGATAGATCTTCTGGCCCGCCGCTTCCTTCTGCCGGTAGAACAGCTTTGAGAAGTCGAGGCCCTTGGCCTTCCAATGCGTCACCAGCGCGGTCTGGTCGAGCATCTGGGTCTGGCCCACCATCTCGTTGAACGAGCGATAGCCGAGCGCGGCCATGATCTCGCGCACTTCTTCGGCGACGAAGAAGAAGTAGTTGATGACGTGCTCCGGCTGGCCGGTGAAGCGCTTGCGCAGAACCGGATCCTGCGTCGCGACGCCGACCGGGCAGGTGTTGAGATGGCACTTGCGCATCATGATGCAGCCGGCCGCGATTAGGGGCGCGGTGGCGAAGCCGAACTCGTCGGCTCCCAGCATCGCCCCGATCACGACGTCGCGCCCGGTGCGGAAACCGCCGTCCACTTGCACGACGATGCGGGAGCGCAGCTTTTCGCGCACCAGCGTCTGATGGGTCTCGGCAAGGCCGATTTCCCACGGGCTGCCTGCGTGCTTGATCGAGGTCAGCGGCGAGGCGCCGGTGCCGCCCTCGAAGCCGGATATGGTGACATGATCCGCGCGCGCCTTCGCAACGCCCGCGGCGACGGTGCCGACGCCGATCTCGGAGACGAGCTTGACCGACACCTGACCCGCCGGATTGACGTTCTTCAGGTCGTAGATGAGCTGCGCCAGATCCTCGATCGAATAGATGTCGTGGTGCGGCGGCGGCGAGATCAGGCCGACGCCGGGCGTCGAATGCCGCACGCGCGCGATCGTCGCATCGACCTTGTGGCCGGGCAACTGTCCGCCTTCGCCGGGTTTTGCGCCCTGCGCCATCTTGATCTGCATCATGTCGGAGTTGACGAGATACTCCGTGGTGACCCCGAAGCGGCCCGAAGCGACCTGCTTGATCGCCGAGCGCATGCTGTCGCCGTTCGGCATCGGCTTGAAGCGGTCGGCTTCCTCGCCTCCTTC
>JAFEFK010000920.1 GCA_018240625.1 Pseudomonadota bacterium | reverse complement strand
CCATTGGTGTCGCACAGCACCACCCAGCGCGCGCCGGACTCGTAAGCGGCCTTGGCGCAGGCTACCGCGAAGCCGGCGTCCTCCTTGTAGCCGTCGAAGAAATGTTCGCAGTCCACCATGGCTTCGCGGCCGGCCGCTATCGCGGCTTTCACGCTGTCGCGGATCGATGCCAGATTTTCGTCCTTGGTGGTCTCGAGCGCGACCTTGACCTGATAGGCCGAGGATTTTGCCACAAAACAGATCGCATCCGCCTTGGCCTCGATCAGCGCGGCGAGTCCGGGATCGTTGGACGCCGAGCGTCCCGGCCGCCGCGTCATGCCGAACGCGGTGAATTTGGCATGGCCGAGCTTTGGCTTTTGCGAAAACAGTTCAGTGTCTGCCGGATTGGCGCCCGGATAGCCGCCCTCGACATAATCGATGCCGAGATCGTCGAGCATACTCGTGATTACCTGCTTATCCTGCAACGTGAAGTCGACGCCGTTGGTCTGCGCGCCATCGCGCAGCGTGGTGTCGAACAGATAAAGACGTTCGCGGCTCATGCCGCACCTCCCGCGGCCAGTGTCTTGTTCATCGTGGTGTTGGCCAGCCACTCATCGCCGATCGTCACTGAATTGCGTTGTGTCGCGACATAACCGCGTCTGGCGAAGAACCGCTCCGCAGTGTCGCTGGCCTCGACGGTCAGCGCCTTGGCGCCGCGCGCGGCGGCCAGCCTTTCGAGCGCATCGCACAGCATGGTCGCAACGCCCTGCCCGGCCGCGGCCGGATGCACGTAGAGCATGTCGATATGGCCGGCACCCTTAAGCGACGCGAAGCCGACCGGCGAACCCTGCAATGTGGCCACCAGCGTCAGTTCACTCGCGAGTCGCGCGCCGAATTTGTCCTCGTCGTCGGCGGCGCTGGCCCAAGCGATCTGCTGCGCCTCGTTGTAGTCGTCGCCAGTCAGTTCCTCGATGCTGGCGACAAAGATCGCCGCCAGCACGGGAACATCCACCGGCAGCATCGGCCGCAGCGCGGGTGTGGGCATCGCCTGTGCCATCACCGTCGCCTCTTGTTACCTCCCCCCTTGTGGGGGAGGTCGGCGTCACGGAGCGGCGCCGGGAGGGGGGTGAAAACTGGAGAGTGCGATTCGCGCCTTACCCCCCTCCCCAACCCTCCCCCACAAGGGGGGAGGGAGCGGCCGAGGCGAACACGTGCCCTCGGAAGAGGCCTGTCAGGAAGAGACCGATGGTCAAACATCACGCTCACCACACTCCAAACAATTTCAATGCCAGCACAACCGCCGCGACGATCACCGCCCACTTGATGAAGATGTAGTAGCGCCAGTGTTTTGGAAACGGCGTATCAGGCTTCGTCATCGCGCGATCTCCCATGTCGTCACGGGCCTGCCGTCGGCATCCCTGCCGTCCTTCAGCACCACGCCCATCGCGGCGAGTTCGTCGCGGATGCGATCGGATTCTTTGAAATCTTTCCGCGCGCGGGCATCTTCACGGGCTGCAATCAATTCATCAAACTTGGAGTTCAATGCGTTGTCGGTTGCCGTCTTAAAAAGAAATTCCTGGAGCGTCTTGTCCCAACCAGAACGGCCCAGATCCAGAAAGTCAGCAGTCCCAGCCAATTTTTTCGCAGCAGATGCGTCGCCGGTCTTCGACAATTTTGCCCATTGGTGCATCTGCGCGATGACCTTTGAGAATCCAAGATCGTCCGCTACCGCTTCTAAAATTTCGTCAGGCAATGCGTAGCTGCCGGGCATGTTCGACAAAGCGTGCGGCGACAGGGCATCGTTCCAATTGCCGATATTCTGAAATGCCTCTTCAAGAGAACTTACAGTCCAGTCAATCGGCGATCTGTAATGCGTCTTCAACATCGCAAGGCGAAGCACTTCGCCCGGCCACTTCCGTCCACCAAACCTGTCCGTCGTCAGCAATTCGTTGATCGTGAAAAAATTGCCGAGGCTTTTCGACATCTTCTCGCCTTCGACTTGCAGGAAGCCGTTGTGCATCCAGTAGTTTGCCATCACGGACGTACCGTGGGCGCAGCGCGACTGGGCGATCTCATTCTCATGGTGCGGGAAGATCAGGTCGAGCCCGCCGCCATGAATGTCGAAGACGTCGCCGAGATAGGCCGCCGACATCGCCGAGCATTCGATGTGCCAGCCGGGGCGGCCCCTGCCCCACGGGCTGTCCCAGCCCGGCTCGTTCTCCGATGATAATTTCCACAGCACGAAGTCGGCCGGATTTTTCTTGTGCACGTCGACAGCGACGCGCGCGCCGGCCTTCTGCTCCTCGAGTTTGCGGCCCGACAATGCGCCGTAGTCCGGCATCGACTGCGTATCGAACAGCACCTCGCCGCCGGCCTCATAGGCGTTGCCGCGCGCGATCAATTGCTTGATCAGCGTCACCATGTCGGCCTTGCCGTCTGGGCGCGGCAGCACGAACTCGGTGGCACGCGGCTGATGGGTCGGCGGCAGGCAGCCGAGCGCTGCGACGTCGGCTTGAAACTGGTTGGCGGTCGTCTCGGTGACCTTGCGGATCGCCTCGTTCAGCGGCAGCCCGGGAAAATCCCGCACCGCGCGATCGTTGATCTTGTCGTCGACGTCGGTGATGTTGCGGACGTAGGTGACATGCTTGTCGCCGTAGATGTGCCGCAGCAGGCGGAACAGCACGTCGAACACGATCACCGGCCGCGCGTTGCCGATGTGAGCGAAGTCGTAGACCGTCGGCCCGCAGACATACATCCGCACGTTGGACGGATCGATCGGCGTGAAAACACGCTTCTCCTTGGTCATGGTATCGTAAAGGCGTAGTTCCATGAAACTTCATTCCCTTGCCTTGCGGCCGGGCGTCCAGTGATCTCATGTGAGAAAAGACGGCCTCAGCCAGCGAATCGCTAGCTAATAATCTCGCGGCAAATGCCACAAATGGCGAGGAGACCGTTCATCCGGTCACCATGGAACAGCCGGGGGGCCGGCGTCAAGAGCCCCAGAAAGGCCTCATTTGGCCGCGAAACGGCCCTCGCCGTCTTGGCTGATCAACCTTAACGGATTTGGCGCAGGAGCAAGGGCTAGTTCCCGGTTTTCGAAGTCCGTCAGTCGATTGCGAGAGGTGTTATACGGACTTCGAAAACCAAAGGGTACTAGCAACTCTATGATTCTAGCACCGCTTTCAATTTGAAATTCCTGAGGACGGATTTGCGGCAACCGGTGCAGGAATTTCAAATCGGCGGTACTAGTCCTCCGGGCACCGGTGCACGATGCGAATAATTCCCGCACTTCTGGTCAATCTAACCCTCTTCTCGGGATTCAGTGCATGGGCCGATAGCCGTGTTTTCATCATCGCGAATCAGGCCGACGGATACGGTATCGACCAATGTCTCGCCAGAAGCGAAACGTGCGGTGCTCACGCCGCGCGCTCCTATTGTCGGTCACGCAATTTTGCTCAGGCCACAGCCTACCGGCGCGTTGATCCCGACGAGATCACGGGTTCGATTCCGAAGTCCACAGCCTCGTGTCCGCACGGCGGCTGCAGCGAATACGTCGCCATCACCTGTCAACGCTGAAGTGGCGGCCTGCATTCTGCAAGCCTGTGCGAAGCCGGTCTCGCCACACTCGTGCCCCGGAAACGACGTGACGCTGCCGCGAGAAGCGGATATGACATGGCGACGCTGGCGAGCGGCCGTCACAGCGATGTCTTCGGCCGATAGCGGCAGCACTTGCGATGCAAGTTGGGTCGAGTCCGATTGCATAACCACTCACTGCGATGATCGCGCCTGCGTTCTGAAGGCAACACCTCTTCATGCGTCAGGTCATCCACATCGCCCCCGGGACCGTTCTGATGGCGGATCATGTCTGACGCCTTGCTTGCTCGCCGCATGAAATGGATTCTGGCCTCAGCGCTCGTGATTGGCATGACGGCGTTTGCCGCCGACGCCGTGGCGCAAGGAGTTCCGCAGCCCCAAGGCGGCCCGCCTCCCGGCGTCAATCCGATATGCCCGCGCCTGGAGGCGCAACTGGCGAGCATCGATCGCAGCAGCGGCGATTCGGCGAGAGCCGACCAGGTTCGCCGCTACGAAGATGCTGCGGGGCGGCAGCAGAGCGAGCTCGATCGCGTGACCGCACAGGCCAAGCGCATGGGGTGCGACAGTTCCGGCTTCTTTTCGCTGTTCAGCGGCCAGTCGGCGCAGTGCGAACCGGTGAACCAGCAGATTCGGCAGATGCGGGCCAATCTCGAACAGATTACCACCAGCCTGGAACGGCTGCGTGCCGGTAACGGCGCGGGCAATCCGGAGCGCGACAATCAGCGCCGTTCTGTCTTGGTCGCGCTGGCGCAGAACAATTGCGGCCCGCAATATGCCGCAGCCGCACGAAACGCGGGATCCTTTCTCGACAACTTGTTCGGTAACAACGCCCCCAATAATAATCCAAGCCTGCCGCCGGTTGATTCAGGCGCACAATCCGGCACCTATAAGACGGTCTGTGTGCGCTCGTGTGACGGCTATTACTT
Organism: Pseudomonadota bacterium; assembly: GCA_018240625.1. Classification (GTDB taxonomy): domain Bacteria; phylum Pseudomonadota; class Alphaproteobacteria; order Rhizobiales; family Xanthobacteraceae; genus Nitrobacter. Next base: position 7,343 of record JAFEFK010000920.1, on the reverse strand, counting down.
TCCGATTTCGTTCGCCACCGTTCCGAGCCGGTTTCCTGATGACGAGAAAACCTGCAAGAACCTTTGTCCCGCGGCGGACGCCACGCTCTACACCTACCGCAACCCCGGCGAGGACATGAACCAGGCCGTTTCGATCAACGGACAGCCGTATTCATCGTCGCCGAATGCATTTCACTACCGCCAGGAGTTCAATCCGTCGTGTACATGCAAACCGGCAGGCCAAACCTGGTCGGAAGCGCTGAAGGGGCTCGACGACAAGGCTAATGCCGAACAAAAGGGCGACATCATCGTCACCGAAGATGGGGCCAAGAAGATGTCGCGGCCGGTTGGCAAGGGACCGCAAAAGAAAGGCACGGTCGCCGCCGCGCCCGATACGCCGGACGCCACCGCGACCCCGGCCAATGTGGCCGCGCCGACAGACACCACGCCGCCCAACAAGCCGATCCGTTCGGTGGGACCGACGTTTATCCCGGCACGCTGACTGCAGTTCGCTATCCCTCGAAAGCCTCGGCCGAGCCGCAGCTCGCGCGCGAGACAATATCCTCGTCCGGCTTTGGCAGCGGTTTGCCAGAATCGCGAAACCGGTTCGTGATCGGATAGCGGCGGTCGCGGCCAAAGCTTCTTCGCGTGACCTTGACGCCTGGCGCCGCCTGCCGCCGCTTGTATTCGGCGATGTTCAGCAAGCGATCGATCCGTGCGACGACGTCGCGATCGAAACCTTCGGCGACGATCGACGCCAGCGGCTGCTCACGCTCGACCAAGCGTTCGAGGATCGCATCGAGCATGTCATAGGGCGGCAGCGAATCCTGATCGGTCTGATTTTCGCGCAGTTCCGCCGTCGGCGGCCGAGTGATAATGTTGACCGGAATCACCTCGCCGGACGGGCCGAGCGCACCATCCGGCTTCCACTCGTTGCGCAGGCTCGACAGGCGGAACACTTCGGTCTTGTAGATGTCCTTGATCGGATTGAAGCCCCCGTTCATGTCGCCGTAAAGCGTCGCGTAGCCCACCGACATTTCCGACTTGTTGCCGGTGGTGACCACCATCGCACCGGTCTTGTTGGAGATCGCCATCAAAAGCGTACCACGGGCGCGCGCTTGCAAATTCTCCTCCGTGATATCGCGCGGGAGTCCTGCGAACGTACCTGCAAGAATGTCTTCAAAGCCGTTCACCGCGGCCGCGATCGGCAGCACGTCGTAGCGAATGCCGAGCGCTCCCGCGAGTTTCGCGGCATCATCGAGCGAGACCTGCGCGGTAAAGCGGAACGGCAGCATGACGCCGCGGACGCGCTCCGCGCCGAGCGCATCGACGGCGATAGCTGCGCACAGCGCCGAGTCGATACCACCGGACACGCCAAGCAACACGCCGGGAAATCCGTTCTTCTGGACGTAGTCGCGCAAGCCCAGAACACACGCGGCATAGTCGCCCTTGTCGCCGTCGATCTGAGGCGTAACGGGCCCGCTGCAACGCCATCCCGCGGCGGACTTCGTCCATTGCAGCGTGACGAGACTTTCCTCGAACGCCGGAAGCTGTGCCGCCAGCGAACGGTCGGCATTCAATACGAACGACGCGCCGTCGAACACCAGTTCATCCTGACCGCCGACCTGATTGAGATAGACCAGCGGCAGGTCGCTCTCCGTCACGCGCGCCACGGAGACCGACAGCCTGATATCGGTCTTGCCGCGCGCATACGGCGAGCCGTTGGGCACAATCAGGATTTCGGCGCCCGTCTCGGCGAGACATTCGACCACGTTCTCATAGTCAGCCGATTCTTCGAGCCATGTGTCCTCACAAATGGGCACCCCGATTCGCACCCCGCGAATGGTCATGGGGCCCGCAACCGGCCCCCGCGCAAACACGCGCTTCTCGTCGAACACGCCGTAGTTCGGCAGATTGACCTTGAAACGAATCGCCGCGACCCGCCCGCCGTCCAGCAACGCGCAGGCATTGTAGAGCTTGCCGTTATCGACCCATGGCGTGCCGATCAGCATCGCCGGTCCGCCGTCGGCAGTCTCCCGCGCGAGATCCTCGATGGCCACGCGGCAAGCCGCCTGGAACGCAGGCTTCAGCACCAAGTCCTCGGGGGGATAGCCGGCAATGAACAACTCCGAAAGTACCACCAGCGCGGCGCCATCGGCTTTGGCTTGCGCGCGTGCGGCTCGGGCCTTCTCGGCATTGCCGGCGACATCGCCGACGGTCGGATCGAGCTGCGCCAGCGTGATCTTGAATTCAGTGGCCATCCATTCACCTGTCTCAACTCACCTGACGAACTTCTCCGCCGTCATTGCGAGCTCGCGACAAAATTGGCGCTGGCCAATTTTGCGCTGAGCGAAGCAATCCAGCTCTTTGCTGCATAGCCTTCTGGATTGCTTCGTCGCTCCGGGACAACGCTACACATTGCTCTTGAGCTCCTCGCAATGACGATCCGATATGATCTCATTCGCTATTAGACCCAACCCAGACATTCAGCCAGCGCGAACAGCCAGACCAGGCCCGCGATGATCAGCGCGACGCCGACCGCCGCCGAGCCCATATCCTTGACTTGCGCGATCTGCGGATCGCGATCGGTCGTCAATCGGACCGCCAGTATCTCGGTCGCGGTATTCAAAAGTTCGACGGCCAGCAGCAGCAGGATCGCCGCCACCATCTCGACGCGCCGCGCCGGCGTGGTGCCGATCAGCCATGCCAGCGGCACCGAGAGGACCAGCGCGGCCAGTTCCTCGCGGATCGCCTGTTCGGAACGGACCGCAAAGATCAATCCGTTCCAGCTATTGATGGTGGCGCGCCAGAAGCGCAACACCTTCAGAAGCCCGCAACCGCCGGAATTGGTGTGGCCTTGCCGGCGCGCTCCTGCTTGAGCAGTTCGGCGATCAGGAACGCCATGTCGATCGACTGCTCGGCGTTCAGGCGAGGATCGCAGACCGTGTGATACCGGTCGTTGAGATCCTCGTCGGTGATCGCGCGCGCGCCGCCGATGCACTCGGTAACGTTCTGTCCGGTCATTTCCAGATGAACGCCGCCTGCGTGCGTGCCTTCCGCGGCGTGAATGGTGAAGAACGACTTCACCTCCGACAGGATGCGATCGAACGGGCGGGTCTTGTAGCCGCTGGTCGAGGTGATGGTATTGCCGTGCATCGGATCGCACGACCAGACCACGGCGCGGCCCTCACGCTTCACCGCGCGGATCAACTGCGGCAGATGGTCGCCGATCTTGTCCGATCCGAAGCGGTTGATAAGCGTCAGCCGTCCCGGCTCGTTGTCCGGATTGAGCACATCGATCAGCTTCAACAGCTCATCCGGCTTCAGCGACGGCCCGCACTTCAGCCCGATCGGATTCTTGATGCCGCGGAAATACTCGATGTGACCGTGATCGAGCTGGCGGGTGCGATCGCCGATCCAGATCATGTGCCCCGAGGTCGCGTACCAGTCGCCGGTCGTGGAATCGACCCGCGTGAATGCCTGCTCGTAACCGAGCAGCAGCGCCTCGTGGCTGGTGTAGATATCGGTCGCGCGCAATTCCGGGTGGCTTTCAAGATTAAGTCCGCAGGCGCGCATGAAATTCAGCGCGTCGGAAATGCGATCGGCCAATTCCTTGTAGCGCCGCGACTGCTGGGAATCCTTCAGGAAACCAAGCATCCACTGATGCACGCTGCCGAGATTGGCGAAGCCGCCGGTTGCGAAGGCGCGCAACAGGTTCAGCGTCGCTGCCGACTGGCGATAGGCCATCAACTGGCGCTGCGGATCTGGCGTCCGCGACTGCACAGTGAAAGCGATGTCGTTGACGATGTCGCCGCGATAGCTCGGCAGTTCGACGCCATCGATCTTCTCGACCGGCGAGGAACGCGGTTTTGCAAACTGGCCCGCGATGCGGCCAACCTTCACCACCGGCAGTGCGCCGGCATAAGTCAAGACCACCGCCATCTGCAGCAGGACGCGGAAGAAGTCGCGAATGTTATTGGCGCCGTGTTCGGCAAAACTCTCCGCGCAGTCGCCACCCTGGAGCAGGAACGCCTCGCCGTTTGCGACTCGGGCCAAGGCCTTCTTCAAATTGCGCGCCTCACCCGCAAAAACCAGCGGCGGAAACGTGGCAAGCTGTGCCTCGACTTCGCCCAATGACTTTGCGTCCGGATAAACCGGAATTTGCTGCACGGGCTTGGTGCGCCAGCTATCGGGTGTCCACCGCTCGGACATGAGGTCAACTCCTGAACAAAAACCGCCACTTAACAGAGGGCGACGGGCCGCGTTATACACATGCTGGCCGTACTGCGCCAGTTGCAATTGGGCTTTGTGGTACAAGACCTTGCAGCAAAAGCCGAATTCGCATTTGCTGGGTTCATTGAGAAGCGCCCGGGGGCTTCGGCGTGGCAGAGGCAGTACAAGACGACGTCTTTGCGGATGACATCAGATTTCCCGCGCGCGATGGATATTCTCTGGGTGGCACTCTATTTCTGCCGCGCGGCCCCAAGCGGCACGCGGTCCTGATCAATTCGGCCACCGCCGTCCCGCGCAAAGTCTATAAAGGCTTCGCCAGCTATCTCGCGAAGCGCGGCTGTGCCGTGCTGACTTACGACTATCGCGGAATCGGCGATTCCCGGCAGAAATCGCTGGTCGGTTACAATCAGCCCAAATCGCTGGTCGGCTTTGAGGCGTCGATGTCCGATTGGGCGGCGCTTGATGCAACAGCGGCGGTCGCCTGGATGCGCGAACGTTACAAGACCCTGCCGCTGCGTTATGTCGGCCACTCTTTCGGCGGCCAGGCGCTCGGCCTTTTGCCAAACAACATCGAAGTCTCGCGCGCGCTTTTTGTGGCGGCGCAAGCGGGCACCTGGAAACTGATGACATCGCCGGAACGCTATCGCGTCTATGCCCTTCTGAATTTCGTCGGCGTTCCGCTAACTCGGCTGCTTGGTTACGCACCCGGACGGATGGGTCTCGGCCTTGACCTACCCAAGGGCGTGTTTCTGCAATGGGTCCGCTGGGTCATGAGCGAACGTTACATGTTTGACGATTCCGCGCTCCATGCACTCGCAAATTTCTCGAATTACCGCGGAGCGCTACGCGCCCTGTGCATCTCTGACGATCCATGGGCAACACGTCCCGCGGTCGAGTTGCTTTGCTCCGCATTCAAATCGGTTACGCCGGAAATCGACACCATCAGACCGGACGAGGTGGGCGCGGCCAGCATCGGCCACTTCGGCTTTTTCCGGCCCGAACACCGCGATACGCTTTGGAGAGGCGCCGCCGAATGGCTTGAGGAAAGCCTTTAGAGGTCCCTACTCCGCAGCTTCGCGTACATAACGCGCGGTCGGCGTACGCATCGTGACAAGTTCTTCGGCCGCGGTCGGATGCAACGCCATCGTCGCGTCGAAGTCCGCCTTGGTCGCCTTCATCTTGATCGCGATCCCGAGAACTTGAACCATCTCTGCCGCGCCGTCGCCAACAATGTGGCAACCCAGCACGCGATCGGTCGTCGCGTCGACAACCAGCTTCATCAAGATGCGGGTATCGCGGCCGGACATCGTCGCCTTCATCGGCCGGAAGGTCGCCTTATAAATATCGACGGCGGTAAATTGCGCCCTCGCCTGTGCCTCGGTCAGGCCGATTGTACCCACTTCAGGCTGCGAAAACACGGCGGTCGGAATGTCGGCATGGTCCACGCATACAGATTTTTTGCCAAAGACCGTATCCGCGAATGCGTGGCCCTCGCGGATTGCAACCGGCGTCAGGTTGGTGCGATGCGTGACATCACCGATCGCATAGATGTGCGGCACATTCGTTCGCGAAAAGCTGTCAACGGCAATGCCGCCATTCTTCGGGTTGATGGCTACGCCGGCTTTTTCAAGTCCGAGATTTGCGACATTCGGATGCCGCCCGATCGCAAATAGCACCTGATCGGACGCTACGCTCGATCCGTTCGACAAATGCGATGTGAATTCATGGCCGTGCTTGCCGACCTTGTCGACCGTGCAACCCGTCAGGATCGTGATCCCGTCCTTTTCCATCTCGGTACGAACATGCGCACGAACATCGTCGTCGAAGCCGCGCAGGATATTGTCGCCGCGATAGACCAGCGTCACATCGCTGCCAAATCCCGCAAAAATGCACGCGAACTCGAGTGCGATATATCCGCCGCCCTGAATCACAATTCGCTTGGGCAGTTCTGCAAGATGGAAGACTTCGTTGGAGGAGATCACATGCTTGATGCCGGGAATGGCGTGCCCGTGGTTTGGCGCGCCACCCGTGGCGATCAGCACATATTTCGCCCGAATAGTTTCGCCGGTCGCAAGCCGCAGCGAATGCGGATCTTCGAACACCGCCCGGGTCTTGACGACGCGCGCGCCTGACTTTTCAACGTTGGAGGTGTACGCCGCCTCAAGCCGGGCGATTTCCTTGTCCTTGTTGGCGATCAGGGTCGGCCAGTCGAACGTCGCGGACGGGATTGACCATCCAAACCCCGCGGCATCTTCGACGTCGTGACGGATATGCGACGCATAGACCAGCAACTTCTTCGGCACGCATCCCCGGATAACGCACGTGCCGCCCATCCGGTACTCTTCGGCAATCATGACACGCGCGCCGTATCCGGCAGCGATGCGCGCGGCGCGCACGCCACCCGATCCACCGCCGATGACGAACAAATCGACGTCGAAGTCAGTCATGGCAAGTCCCGATCGGAATCAGATTTCCTTGCCGCGCTTGCGCATTTCCGCACGGAATGCGCCGTTGACGACTTCCGAAAACTGCTGCGCCCACTGGTTCATGTATCCCATGCTCTGCTCGATCGCCTTAGGCTCCTGTGCGATCAGCTTTTGTCCCAATGGCGACTTGTAAAAAGTGACCAGATCTTTCAGCTCCTGCTCCGTGAACTCGCTGGCATAAATCTTTGCCATGCCGTCTCCAATCTCGCTTTCGCGGCCGGCAAGTTGCTTCGCAACGATGATGGCCACCTCATTGAGATCCTTTTGGTAGTTCAGATTCGATTGAAGCAGGGTATCCTTGGTTCGTTGAACCATTCCCGGAACAGCATTCGCGTACATTCCCGTTGCGTGCTTCAGCGTCAGAAGCTCCTTGGCCAAAGCGATGGCGGCAGGGGTCGGCGCCACAGGCTGCTGAGCCTGAGCGCTTGAGAAAGCCAGTCCGACAATCAAGCAGGCCGCCGGCAGAATTCTTGAAAAGTACGTCATCTCGATTCTCCTGATTGCGGCGCTACGGCCGTTCAACAACACGAATTCCTTGAGCGCCCGCTAGCATCGCCATACTCGCAAAGCCAATGAATAGACCGTGCTCGACAACGCCGGGTATCGGATCCAACAATCCGGCGAGACGGGATGCATCGGGTATTT
>JAFEFK010000091.1 GCA_018240625.1 Pseudomonadota bacterium | reverse complement strand
GGGACGCTGTTCGGCATGACAACGAAGAAGCATACCCGCGCCCAGTTGTTTGCGTGGCAACACCGGCTGCCCTGCATCACCTTGGTGCAATCAGGTGGCGGCTTCCTGCCGGACATCGCCAATATCTTTCCGGACGAAGGGCAGGCCGGATCGATCATGTACAATCAGGTAAAGATGTCGGCCGAGAATATCGCGCAGATCGCCGTCGTTCACGGCCCTTCGACCGCGGGCGGCGCTTACATTCCGGCGCTGTGCGACGAGGTGGTGATCGTACGCGACCAGGGCGCGATGTTTCTCGGCAGCCCGCAACTGGTATTTGCCGCGACCGGCGAGACCATCGAGATCGAACCGCTCGGCGGCGCGGAGATGCACAGCCGGATCAGCGGCGTCACCGACCATATCGCCGAGAATGACAGCCACGCGCTGGCGATCGTGCGTAATATCGTCGCCAACCTGGGAGAGCCGCCGCGATTGCGCTGGACGGTCGAGCAGGGCGAACCGCCTTGCCATGCGGTCGAGGAAATCTATGGAATCGTCAGCGCTAACCGGCGCATCCCAACGGACAACCGGGAGATCCTGGCGCGCCTCATCGACGGCAGCCGCTTTCAAGACTTCAAGCATCTTCACGGCGAAACCATGCTATGCGGATTTGCCCGCATCCACGGTTTCGAGGTCGGCATCCTGGCCAATAACGGCGTGCTGTTTTCGGAAAGCGCGGTCAAGGGGGCGCACTTCATCGAACTTTGCTGCAAGCGCGACATTCCGTTGCTGTTCCTGGTCGATGTCTCCGGCTTTATGGTCGGGTCCGCAGTCGAGCGTCAGGGCATTGCCAAGCATGGAGCCAAGTTCATGACCGCGATGGCCTGCGCCGATGTGCCGAAATACACTATCATTACCGGCGGCTCTTATGCCGCGGCTTATTTCGCAATGCTAGGCCGCGCGTTCAAACCAAACGCTACCCTGATGTGGCCAAGCGCCCACGCCGCCTTGATGGGACCGGAGCAGGCGGCGACAACGCTAACGATGGTGCGCGACAATATCCATCAGCGCGAAGGCAGTTCTTGGACCGACGAAGAACGTGAAGAGTTCAAGCGGCCGATCCTGAGGGACTTCGAGGCGTTCGCCGATCCCTATAACTACGCCCGCCATTTGTGGTGCGATATGGTGATCGAACCTGCGGAGACCCGCGAGGTGATGGCGCTGCTGCTCGACCTCGCCGGCCGGACGCCTGCCAAGCCGACGAGATTCGGGGTGTTCCGGATGTAGCTGCTCGCCTGTCAGGCTAAGCCCGCCGGAAGCGCGGCAGCGTCACTTCCTCGCTGATTTTTTCGCAGACGAGCATGACGTCCATGTCGAACGTGACCTCTTCGGGCTTGCCGCCGGTATAGGTGCTGATCATCCGCGGGCCCTCCTCCAGATCGATCAACAAAACAGCGTAGGGCAGATCGGTTTTGAAAGCGGGTCCCGGTGCGCGCTGTACCACGCTGAAGGAATGTACCTTGCCGCGCCCGCTTGCCGGTCGATGGGCAAGATTTTCGCCGCCGCACTGCCGGCACATCGCCTGCTGGTAATATTGCACGTGGCCGCAATCGGCGCAGTGCTGCAGCAGCAGCACGCCGTCGTGCAGGCCGCGCCAGAGGGCGGCGGAATCCGCGTCGGGCGTCGGCACCGGCTTCTTCATGGCGTCTTCGGACGAGATCACAGCGTGTTCTCCGTGCCCAGAATGGTGGTGGCATTGGTTGCGAAACCCGCGCCGAGGCTGTGCACCAGCCCGAGTTCCGCGCCCGGCACCTGGCGTTCGCCGCATTGGCCGCGCAACTGCGCGATGACCTCATGAAAATGGAACAGCGATCCCGGCATTCCCGAATGGGCGAACGACAACAATCCGCCATGGGTGTTCGATGGAATCTGGCCGCCATAGGTCATATGGCCGTCCGCGACGAAACGGCCGCCTTCGCCCTTCGGGCAAAAACCGAGATCTTCCAGCATCATGATGACGGTGCCGGTGAAGCAGTCATAGACGCCGGCGACGTCCATGTCCTTGGGGCCATAGCCGGCCATTTCGTAAGCCTTTCGGCTCGACGCGACCGCGCCGGTTTCGGTCAGCGAGGGCATCAGGAAAATATG
>JAFEFK010000919.1 GCA_018240625.1 Pseudomonadota bacterium | reverse complement strand
GTCCGCAACCCGCTGACCCTGCGGGCGCTGGTCTCCACGGGGATCGACTTCAATCGGGCGTTGCGCAGCCTGCGCGACTGCCGAGGCTTTCTGCTGGGCGGCGAAAGCCTCGTTGCGGCGGATATCTGACAGCGCCGCCGGTCGCAAGACTATGATTTTAGAGCAGGCTGTTTGGACGGAATTAGCAACCCGTCATGCCCGGCTTCATTCGGCATCCACGTCTTATACTTTTCGAGCGAAGTGGATTTGGTTCGCGTGAAGAAAACGCGTCAAATCAATAAGTTATAGCCATTCATCGTTACATGGAATGAAGTGCCGTCATTGCGAGGCGCATGGCGCCGAAGCAATCCAGAAAGTCGAAGCAATCCAGAAAGAAGGCTGGATTGCTTCGCTTCGCTCGCAATGACGTCAAGTCACTGCGTTTCCGTCAAAACGTGAAACATCTAGGCCGCGGTAGAGGCCTTTTGCTCCTTGGCCAGTTGCTTGGCGGCAGCTGCCGCGGCTTCATCCTTGCGGATATCCGAAAGCCGCTTCTGCACCTCCGCCGAGAAGATGTACTGCGCCGGGCGCTGGTTATCGAGACTGATCTCCGGCGCCATCGGTCCGGTAGTCCGAATACCGCGCAGCGCCACCCACATTGCCTTAAGCGGATTGTTGATCGCGGCGGTGGCCGCCGTCGGCTCATACCCGCAATGGGCCATGCAGTCGGCACACTTCTCATATTTGCCGGTGCCGTAGGTCTCCCAATCGGTGGTCTCCATCAATTCCTTGAAGGTCTTGGTGTAGCCCTCGCCGAGCAGGTAGCAGGGCTTTTGCCAACCGAAAATATTGCGGGCCGGCATGCCCCACGGCGTGCACTCGTATTCCTGGTTACCTGCGAGGAAGTCGAGGAACAGGCCGGAGTGCATGAAATTCCACTTCTTGCCCTTGCCGAGCGCGAACACGTCCCGGAACAGCTTCTTGGTCTTGGTCCGATTCAGGAAGTGCTCCTGATCGGGCGCGCGCTCGTAAGCGTAGCCCGGGGACATCGAGACGCCGACGCCAAGCTCGGTGGTGAAGTCGAGAAATTTTGCGATCTCTTCAGCTGGATGGCCGTCGAAGATGGTGGCGTTGACGTTGACGGTAAATCCACGCGCTTTCGCTGCCTTGATCGCCGAGACGGCGCGATCGAACACGCCCTTCTGCGACACGGCCTTGTCGTGGTGGTCCTTCAGGCCGTCGAGATGGATGGAGAAGAACAGGTAGGGCGAGGGCTCGAACAGATCGAGCTTCTTTTCCAGCAGCAGCGCGTTGGTGCAGAGCGAGACAAACTTCTTGCGCGCCACGAGGCCGCGCACGATCTCGCCGATCTCCTTGTGGATCAGCGGCTCGCCGCCGGGAATTGCGACCATCGGTGCGCCGCACTCTTCGGCGGCATCCCAGCATTCCTGAGCGGACATGCGGCGGTTGAGGATCGCATCGGGATAGTCGATCTTGCCGCAACCCACGCAGGCGAGGTTGCAGCGGAACAGCGGCTCGAGCATCAGCACAAGCGGATAGCGCTTGCGGCCAAGCATCTTCTGCTTGATCAGATATCCGCCAATTTTCATTTCTTTAAAAAACGGTATTGCCATCACAAGTGTTCTCTCTGGGACTACCAGCCGTAGAAATTGAAAGGATCAGGCTGAGGTGAGTTCAGACGGAAGCCGGAATTCGATGTTTTCTTCCCGTCCTGGCAGCACCGAAACAGCAACCGGCCCGATGCGCCTCAAGGCCTCTATCACATCGTCGACAAGCACTTCCGGCGCGGATGCACCGGCGGTGATGCCAACGGTTTTTGCGTCCTTCAGCCACTCCGCATTGAGTTCGCTGCCATCGGCAATAAGGTAACTCGCGACACCAACTTCGGTGCCAATTTCGCGGAGCCGGTTGGAGTTGGAACTATTGGTTGCTCCGACCACAAGTATGACATCCACGAGCTTGCTGAGGTCTCTTACCGCAGATTGGCGGTTTTGTGTCGCATAGCAGATATCCCGGGTGTCGGGGCCTTGAATATCTATAAACCGCTGCTGGAGCGCCAGAATGATGTCTTTGGTGTCATCAACACTCAGTGTTGTCTGGGTGATATAGGCCACAGGGGCATCTGCGGGCAGCGTCAGGGCTGCGACATCGTCCACGTTCTGGACCAGCAGGACGGGGCCGGGAACCTGGCCCATGGTTCCCTCGACCTCGGGGTGCCCGGCATGGCCGATCAGGATCAGCGTCCGCCCCTTGGACATATAGCGTTTGCCCTGGTTGTGGACCTTGGTGACAAGGGGGCAGGTGGCATTGAGCACCGGCAGGCCACGGGCGGCAGCCTCTTCCTCGACGCTCTTGGCGACGCCATGGGCGCTGAATACGGTGACAGCCTTTGACGGAACCTCAGAGAGATCCTCGACGAAGATCGCGCCCTTGTTTTTCAGGCTTTCGACGACGTATTTGTTGTGAACGATCTCATGGCGCACATACACCGGGGGACCGTACTTCTCCAACGCGCGCTCCACGATCTCAATGGCGCGGACCACGCCTGCGCAGAATCCGCGCGGCTGTGCCAGGAGAACTTCAATCGGGCGTCCGTCAGTCAATTTGCACCTTATGCGTTGTGTAATTCCATGTAACTCCGTCAAAATCGGACCTACCTTGAGAAGGTTCACAGGTCAGCAATTTTGGGGCCTTCAGCCAAGTTCCCACGCTATGACATATAGGGCTACCGGCGTTGGGACAAAATACGCGATGCCGCAGGTCTTTTGGCCGGTACGGTTTATGCCGAAATGCAAGCACCAGGTATTATGATACAGATTTTAACCAATTCGCCAAATAGGCGGGCCTCACCTGTTCGTCACTTTATGGCTGACAAAACCTGATTATATCAGGCATTCCAACTGTCAGACGACCCCTACGTAAAATCGCGCGTTCACGCCTTCAAGCCATCTTTTGGCGTCCTTGAAGACAACAGAATTCAAAATCATTAGATCAGGCACGGAACCGGGCCGAGATTCCCTGCTTTCTGGTGTGCCCGTAGCAATAGAAAGAAAGAACGTGCTGACACGCCTTGTTGTTTCAATTGTTAAAATCTGCACGCGGTTTGCTTCTGTTACGGTTTTGGTTGCGGTTATCCTTGCGATCGGAGCGGGCCTTTACACCGCCAGAAATTTTTCGATCAACACCGACATCAATACGCTGATTTCGCCCAACCTTGATTGGCGGAAGCGGGACAACGCGTTTGAGAAAGCTTTCGATCAGGAAAGGCTGATTCTGGCGGTCGTCGAAGCGCCGACGGCGGAGTTCGCCGGTGCAGCGGGAGCGGCGCTGACTGCGAAACTGGCCGGCGATCACACGCATTTCGAAGCCGTCCAGCAGCTCGGTGGCGGGTCGTTCTTCGAACGCAACGGGCTGCTGTTCCTTCCGACCGAAGAGGTCAAGCAGGTCACCGGTCAATTCGATCAGGCCGCGCCGCTCGTCGAAATCATGGCTGGAGATCCGAGTTTGCGCGGGCTGACCGGTGCGCTCGAATCGACGCTGGCGGGTTTGAAGCGCGGGCAGTTTACGCTGGAGGGCGCGGCACGCCCGTTTTCCATGATTGCTCAGACCGTCGAGGATGTTCTGACCAAGGGAACCGGTATGTTTTCCTGGCGCCAGTTGGTGAGCGATAAACCGTTGCCCGATTCCGAGCGCCGGTCGCTGATCCAGGTCAAACCGTTCCTCGATTTCAAGGCGCTCGAACCAGGCAAGGATGCCACCGACGCCATCAGGAAAGCTGCGGTCGATCTCGATCTTGCGGGCAAGTATGGCGCGCGCGTACGGCTCACGGGCCCGGTCCCGATTGCCAATGAGGAATTTGCCACGGTGCAGGACGGTGCCGTTACCAACGGCATCGGGACCGTCGTGGTCGTGCTGTTCATCCTCTGGATGGCGTTGCGTTCGCCGAAGATTATCTTCGCGGTCTTCGTGACGCTGTTCGTCGGCCTCTCGATCACCACGGCCGCTGGCCTGATGATGGTGACCTCGCTGAATTTGCTGTCGATCGCGTTCGCCGTCCTGTTCATCGGACTGGGCGTGGATTTCGGCATTCAATATAGCGTGAGGTACCGCTCCGAACGCTTCAAGAACGCCAACCTGGAAACGGCACTGCTGGTGGCGGCGAAGCGCTCGGCGGTTCCGCTGTCGCTTGCGGCCATGGCAACGGCGGCGGGTTTCCTGTCGTTTCTCCCGACGGATTACAAGGGCGTCTCAGAACTCGGCAAGATCGCCGGCGTCGGCATGATAGTCGCCTTTTTGGCAAGCATCACCGTTCTCCCGGCGCTGCTACGTCTGCTGAATCCGCCCGGCGAGAAGGAGGCTGTCGGCTACGCATTTCTGGCGCCGCTCGACCACTTCCTCGAAAAGCATCGCATCGCAATCATCGTCTCCACGCTCGCCGTGGTGATTCTCGGATCGCCGGCACTTTATTTCCTGCAATTCGATTTCAACCCGATGCATCTCCGAAGCTCGAAAGTCGAATCGATTGCAACCTATCTGGATCTGCGGAAAGATCCGGAAACCGGCGCCAACGCGATCAACGTGATGGTCAATTCTGAGCAGGCGGCGAAAGAGGTCGAGGCCAAGCTGGCCAAGGTGCCGGAAGTGGCGCGAACCAGGTCTCTCGATAGTTTCGTCCCCGCCGATCAGCCGGAAAAGCTCAAACTGATCGCGCAGGGGGCCAAAACGCTCGGTCCGGCACTCAACCCCGATTCCGTCGACGCGCCGCCTTCAGACCAGGAAAACGTCGCCGCGTTGAAGGAGGCGGCTGAAAGCCTGCGCAAGGCTGCGGGCGACAATCAGGGGGCGGGCGGCGTTGCCGCGAAGCGGCTGGCCGACGATCTTACCAGGCTCGCGGATTCGAATCAGGCCACGCGGCAGAAAGCGCAGGCGGTCTTCATCGAGCCGCTGCAGATGATGTTCGAGCAACTTCGCAGTTCGCTGAAAGCTGAGCCGATCACGTTGAAGTCGCTGCCGCCGGATTTCGTGCAGCTTTGGAAGACCAAGGACGGCATTACGCGGGTCGAGGCGCTGCCTCGCGGCGACCCGGATAACAATGACACGCTTCGCGCGTTTGCCCGTTCCGTATTGGTTGCCGAGCCCAACGCAATCGGCGGCCCGGTGTCGATTCTCAAATCGGGCGATACCATCGTGAAGGCGTTTATCGAGGCAGGCTTGTGGGCTCTGCTCTCGATCAGCATCCTGCTCTGGCTGGCATTGCGGCGGATCACCGACGTCTTGCTGACGCTGGTACCGCTGATCGTTGCGGGGGCGGTAACGCTGGAAATCTGCGTTGTGATCGGACTTCCGCTCAACTTCGCCAATATCGTCGCGCTGCCGCTGCTGCTTGGAGTCGGCGTGGCCTTCAAGATTTATTATGTCACCGCATGGCGCTCGGGCAGAACGAATCTGCTGCAATCCAGCCTGACGCGGGCGATCTTCTTCAGTGCGCTCACGACCGCGACGGCATTCGGCAGCCTGTGGCTGTCGAGTCATCCGGGCACCGCGAGCATGGGCAAGCTGCTGGCGCTGTCACTGGTGACGACGCTGGCGGCGGTTCTGCTGTTTCAGCCTGCGTTAATGGGTCGGCCGCGCGATGTCGGGGAGTAGACAGATATCTCCGACGGGATCGGCCGGCGCTGCCGGGGCCATTTTCTGACCGGTGGTCTTGGGTAGCGTCTTCGGTGCTGGTGCGGTCCTGGCCATGTTTGCCTTTGGTGCGCCTTTGGTGGCCGGGCTGATCGCAGGGTTATTGGACGGGCTGCTCGGAATCGGGCCGGCGACACGGGTCCAGGTTTCGCCGCCGCAGAGAAAACCGAGCACACAGCCCTGAATTTCGAGCTGATCCGGCGAGCTCAGTTTGATCGTGGATTTGTAGAACTTGCCGTCCTTGGCATTGTAGACTCGGCCGGCCCACTCTTCCTTGGCCGGTTTCTTCTTCATATCGAGAAGAATAGGCATCCCCAAGGTCGGCCTGTTCCTTTTTGAAACGTCCGGATTGTTTTTATCAATGCCACCGGCGGTTTTCTCCCAGACCACGACACCCCACATCGCGCCATTGCATTCGGCAACGCGGATATTGGCCACGCCGTCTGCAACAAGCCAGTCTCCGGTCGGATCGTCCGCGCGGGCAGTCCCGAAACTCGCCGTTACTATGGCCGCCGCGATAAGAGAGGTAGTAGTAAGAATTCTGCAATAATCTAACGTGCGCATGTTGTGTCTTGGGCGCTGCAACATATTTCGAGCCTGTGCTTAAGTAGAAGAGTTGGGAATCAGCGGCAACTCATATTGTCGTATTTGTGCTTTTCAGTTGACGAAGCGGCCATCAATCGAAGTATGTAGTGGATGCTATATCCAAATCTAGACGTTTCCGAGATGTTTGTGGACCGGCAAGCGCAGCGCAGTGCGATGCATACGCGCCACCTCAACGAACAGCTCGTCAGGGTTCTCAAGACCATCGGCTACGACGTGGGTTTCCAACGCGGTCATGGTCAATACCTGTTCGATCGCGACGGTGCGCGTTACCTCGATCTACTGAGCGGTTTTGGCGTTTTTGCGATTGGGCGGAACCACCCGGCGTTGCGGGAAGCGCTCAAGAGCGTCCTCGACAGCGATCTGCCGAATCTCGTGCAAATGGATGTTTCGACCTTGGCAGGCATCCTCGCCGAACGCCTGCTCGCCCATGTCCCGTATCTGGATAAAGTCTTTTTTGCGAATTCCGGGACCGAATGTGTCGAAGCGGCGATCAAGTTCGCGCGCGGCGCGACCGGCCGGCCCGGTATCGTTTATTGCGATCATGCTTATCATGGACTGACCTACGGCGCGCTGTCCTTGACCGACGACAAGAATTTCCGCGGCGGCTTCGAGCCGCTGCTGCCCGATTGCACGGTGGTTCCCTTCAACGATCTCGCAGCGCTCGAGCAGGCGCTGTCGTCGCGGCAGATCGCGGCCTTCATCGTCGAGCCCATTCAGGGCAAGGGCGTCAATATGCCGACGGATGAGTTTCTTCCCGGCGCGGCCGCGTTGTGCCGCAAATATGGCACGTTGTTCGTCGCCGACGAGATTCAAACCGGCATCGGGCGAACCGGCCGCTTCCTCGCGGTTGAGCACTGGAACGTCGAGCCCGACATGGTGCTGTTGGCAAAGGCCTTGTCCGGAGGTCACGTTCCGGTCGGCGCGGTGCTGACGCGCAAGCACATCTTCGACAAAATCTTCAATCGCATGGACCGCGCCGTGGTTCATGGCTCGACGTTTGCCAAGAATGATCTCGCGATGGCGGCTGGCATCGCGACCCTCGAAGTCCTGAAGTCCGAAAAGGTGATCGAGAACGCAGCCAAGCGCGGCGCTGAATTGCGGCTTGCGCTGACCCGCTTGGTTCCGGGTTACGAGCTGTTGAAGGAAGTGCGCGGCAAGGGCCTGATGATCGGCGTCGAATTCGGGCCACCGAAATCGCTGCGGCTCAAGGCGTCATGGAATTTGCTCGAGACCGCCAATAAAGGGCTGTTTTGCCAGCTCATTACCGTGCCGCTGTTCAAGGAACACAAGATCCTCACGCAGGTTTCAGGCCACGGCAGCCATACTATCAAGCTGCTGCCGCCACTCATCGTCAACGACGAAGACTGCAAGTGGATTGAGACCTCGTTCGACAGCGTGATTGCCGCGAGTCATCAGGTGCCCGGCGCGATCTGGTCGCTCGGCAAGACGCTGGTCGATAACGCCGTCCGCAAGACGGCCTGATCTTCAACTGTTTCCATTCGTTCGCATCGCGCTCTCGAATTTGTCGCTAAATTCGGTGAGTTCGTCGGCGCTGATATCGCTGACCGCCCAGAAGCTCAGGCCGTGATCGCGCCAGCGGCGGATGTTGAATCCCTGTACATCATCGGTGCGCGCCGGGCTTCGTGAAGCGTTTGGCGTTTGCGCGACGAAAAGATTGATGATGTGCGCGCGACGTTTGTAGACGACCGCGCCGATCGCCCGTCCGTCGATATAGTCGAGTCGTCCGCCGATCAGCGTAAAGCCGAGCGCCGTCAGATCGATGACGGGGGGTGCGACATCAAGCCGGCCGTTGCACCATGGCTTCACTGTGTGCTGGTCGGTAGAGATAACATCGGTCAGATGTCCGGCCTGCAGCGAGCGCAGGTGCGCCGATACGACTTCGGATTCGATGCGCTGCTCGTCGTCGCTGCGCAGAACGATGGCGACGATGCCGGTCGCCGCCATCGCCGATACGACCGAGCCCATGGCAAAGCCCCTCAAGACCGAGCGGCGGCTGGCGATGCGCGGTTGCGGTAGTGCGGCCTCGATGCGCCGGCGCAGTTGCGGCGGCGCCGTGAAGCGTAGATCGGCCGCGGCGATCTCGGCCTGCATGTCCCGATAGGCGCCAAGCTGCGCGGCACAGTGCGGGCAGGTGGCGATATGGTTCTCGACCTCGCGTACATGGCCGGCATCAAGCTCGCCGTCGATCAGCGCGTGCAGCAGGATTTCCGCTTCGTCGCATGTCATTTGGGCTGCTCCTCTTCCGCAAGCCATGCGGTCCGCAACATGGCTCGCGCACGCGCGAGGCGTGACATCACGGTGCCGACCGGCGCGCCGACGGCTTCCGCGATCTCGCGATAGGACAAATTCTGGATTTCGCGCAGCACGAAGGTTTCCTTGAATGGCTCCGCGAGCGCCGCGATCATGCGCTGGATCGCGCTGGCATCGCGGTGACGCAGGACCTCGGTTTCCGGCGTCTCCTGCGCTTCGCTCCACAGGGGCGTCGTCTGCTCCGCGGTCTCGGGCAACTCGTCGGCCGGGGTGATCGACGAATGGGTACGGCGTGCAAACTCGGCGCGGCAGACATTGCGGAGGATCGCGAACAGCCACGGTTTCATCGCCGGACCGCGATAACTGTCGAAATGCTTCAACGCCCGCAGGTAGCATTCCTGCACGGCATCTTCGGCATCGGAAGCGTCGCGCAGCAGATAACGCGCGAGTGTGTAGACATCGTCGAGATAAGGCAGCGCCGCATCGCGAAAGCGCTGCGCCCTGACCTGATCATCGCTGGATGAGCCAAACTGCATTGTTTCGTCCGCAATGGGCGATGTCCGGGCTGCCTGAGTCCGCAGTCCGGACATCGCTGTGATGCCTCCATTTTGCGGGCTACTCAACCTTGATCATCCCCACCATGTGCGGATGCAGCGAACAAAAGTACTTGTAGTCGCCGGTGCTGGTGAAGGTGAACGAGTAGCTGTCGTCGGTATCCAGCGCCTTGGAGCGGAATTTTCCAGCCGAGACGACCGTGTGAGGAATATCGTCACTGTTTTTCCACGTCACAGTGGTCCCGACCTTGACCGTCAGTTGTGCCGGCTCGAAGGTGAAGTTGTCGATCGTCGCCGACACCTCCTCGCAATGGGCAACCGCTATTTGCGACGCCATCGCCACAGCCACGGCAAGCCGGATTCCGGCGGTGCGGAAGTTTACAAATCTCATGGTTCACGGTCCTCAGCCCTGCAGGGGCGTATCGATGATGGCGAGGCGTTCCTCGCCGGGTTTGAAGATGATGCTGGCGGTGCCGAGCAGCGTGCGCAGCTTGTCGTCGGCGACTTTCATCGGGCCGGGCGAGGGGGCTGTACCCGGCGCTGGCTGCGGGAAGGCGGTCGAGCGCGCGGTATGGAAGGTGACGTTGCCTTCGACTTTCTGCATCACCTGATGGATGTGACCGTTGAGCACGGTTACCGAACCAAAGCCCTTCATGAGATCGAGCGCGCGTGCGCCGTCTTCCGTGCCCCAGCCCCAGGTCGGATAGACCGACCACAGCGGGATGTGGGCGAACACCACGATCGGCTGCGAGGAGGAGCGGCCCTTCAGGTCGTCTGCGAGCCACGCGAGCTGTTCCGCACCGAGATTGCCGAGACCGCCGGCCTTCATGTCGACGACGTTGACGAGGCCGATGAAATGCACGCCGTTGGCGTCGAAGGAATACCAGCCGGAGCCCTTGGTGCCGCGCCCATAACGCTCGCGGTAGAGCTTGATCTCCTCGTCGATGAAATCGTGTTCGCCGGGGATGTAGTGCACGTCGAGCCGCGCTTGCGAGATGATGCGCTCGGCATCGTCGAACTCGGAGGCCTTCGACAGATGCGTGATGTCGCCGGTGTGGATCATGAATGACGGCTTCACCGGCATCGCCTTGATCTTGCCGATCGCTTCCTCGAGCGTACCGAGCGCGTTGGGATTGGCCGCCTTGTCGAAGCCGACGTGGCTGTCGCTGATCTGCAGGAAGGTGAGGCCTTTGGCTTCCGCGGCCTGCGCCGATCCCACGAGCCCGAGAGAATGCGGCACGCCGCCCGAGATGGTCCAGAGCACCCCGGTACCGGCCCAGGTCATGCATTCCAGCACTTTGCGGCGGCTGACGCCGTCGCCGTTATGATTGTGGTCGTGATCGCTCATCGCAGCCTCCAAGGCCCGCCATCGGGCTTACGGGGACTGGATCGGACGATGGCCGGATTTATTCCCGAGCGATTGGGCTGCTGCTAAACAACTGGATGCGCACCGGTTTTGCGATGCGGTCAGAGACGATGACGAAACCGTTACCGGCGATCCTCGATCGCCATCGCCGCGCCCTTCTCGGCGATCATCGCGGTCGGCGTGTTGGTGTTGCCCGAGGTGATGGTCGGCATCACGGAGGCGTCGATCACGCGAAGCCCATCGAGACCGCGGAAGCGCAGCCGCTCGTCGACCACCGCCATGGGGTCGGACGCCGTTCCCATCTTCGCGGTGCCGACGGGATGAAAGATCGTGGTGCCGATATCGCCTGCGGCTTTCGCCAGCGACGCGTCGTCGTCGCCGACCGAGGGTCCCGGCAAGTATTCCCGCGGATGATATTTCGCCAACACCGGCTGTTTCATCAGCCGCCGCGTGGTTCTGATGGCGTCGGCGGCGACCTCGCGATCCTCACCAGTCGCCAGATAATTTGGCGCAATCGAGGGTTTTTCGTCGGGCGCAGCCGATTTGATGCGCACAGTGCCGCGCGAGGTCGGCTGCAGGTTGCAGGCGCTGACCGTGATCGCCGGGAAGCGGTGCAAGGGATCGCCGAATTTATCGAGCGACAGCGGCTGGACGTGAAACTGGATGTTGGCCCGGTCGCGATGTGGATTCGAACGCGTGAAGATGCCCAGTTGTGAGGGCGCCATCGTTAGGGGGCCGCGCCGCCTGAGTGCATAGTCCACGCCCATCATGCCGCGTCGAAACAGGTTGTAGTAAGTCTCATTCAGGGTACGAACGCCTTCGACGGTGTAGATCGCGCGCTGCTGCAGATGATCCTGCAGGTTGCGTCCAACGCCCTGTTTGTCCAGCACCACGTCGATGCCGAGCGGAGCCAGCCAGTCCGCAGGTCCGATGCCGGAGCGATGCAGCACCTGGACCGATCCGATCGAGCCGGCGCACAGGATGACTTCGCCCTTGGTGCGGGCCTCGACGATCTCGCCGTTCTGAATAAACCGCACGCCGACCGCGCGCCCGTTCTCGACGATCAGCCGATCGGTGAGCACGTTGGTCTCCAGGCGCAGGTTCGGGCGGTGCAGTACGGGTTTCAAAAATCCGCGCGCCGACGACCAGCGGCGGCCGCGCTTCTGGTTGACGTGGAAATAGCCGACGCCTTCGTTGTCGCCGGTGTTGAAATCGGGTGTCTTGCGGATCCCCATTTCCACGGCGGCGTCCTCGACGGCATCCAGCACCGCCCATGACAAACGCGGCGCCTCGATGCGCCAGCCGCCGCCGCTGCCATGATGCGCGCTCGCACCGAGGAAGTGGTCTTCCAGCCGCTTGAACACCGGCAGCACGTCGTCATAGCCCCAGCCGGTGAGGCCAAGCTGGCGCCAGTGGTCATAGTCGGCGGCCTGACCGCGCATCGAGATCATGGCGTTGATCGCGGAGGAGCCGCCGATCACCTTGCCGCGCGGATAGGAGAGCGAGCGGCCGTTCAGGCCGGCTTCCGGCTCGGTCTTGAACATCCAGTCCGAACGCGGATTGCCGATCGCGAACAAATAGCCGACGGGGATGTGAAACCAGATCCAGTTGTCGTTGCCGCCGGCCTCGAGGATCAAGACCCGGTTGCGCGGATCGGCCGACAGGCGGTTGGCGACGATGCAGCCGGCCGTTCCTGCGCCGACGATGATGGTGTCGAAATCGCCTTCAAGCTGCCGCGTCATCCTCACCCGCCGTCATTTCCGCAACGTCTGCTGCGCTGCATTCTCGGCCCACGCATAGCGCCGCCATGCAGCGCTGTATAGTTCCGGGATGATGTCCAGCAAAATCAGCATATTGGGTCATTCACCGCCTCATGCTAGAGAGGACGAAGTCCTCAATCATCCGGAAGCCTGTCATGCCCATCGTGAACCGCGTCGCCGATCTGCAGCCCGATATCGCCGCTTGGCGGCGGGATATCCACGAGCATCCGGAGCTTATGTACGACGTGCATCGTACCGCCGCTTTCGTGGCGGACCGTTTGCGCGAATTCGGCTGCGACGAGGTGGCGACCGGCCTCGGCAAGACCGGGGTGGTTGGCGTCATCAAGGGCAAAAAGCCCGGCAGTGCTGGCGACGTCAAGGTGATCGGCCTGCGCGCCGACATGGATGCGCTGCCGATCCACGAGGAAACCAATCTGCCGTATGCGTCCAAGACCCCCGGCAAGATGCACGCCTGCGGTCATGACGGCCACACGGCGATGCTGCTCGGTGCGGCGCGCTATCTTGCGGAGACGCGCAATTTCGCAGGCGACGCGGTCGTGATCTTCCAGCCGGCCGAAGAGGGCGGCGCAGGCGCCGCAGCCATGATCAAGGACGGGCTGATGGATCGGTTCAAGATCGATCAGGTCTACGGGATGCACAACGGTCCCGGCCTGCCTCTCGGTTCCTTCGCCATCCGGCCGGGCCCGATCATGGCGGCGACCGACGCGATCGACTTCAAGATCGAGGGTCATGGCGGACATGCCGCGCGCCCGCACATTTGTATCGATCCGGTCGTGGCAGGCTCGCAACTCATCATCGCCCTGCAATCGATCGTGTCTCGTAACGTCGATCCGCTGGATTCGGCGGTGATTTCGGTCTGCGAATTCGAGGCCGGCAACGCCCGCAACGTGATTCCGCAGACGGTGGTGCTGCGCGGCACGGTCCGCACCCTGCGCCCCAACGTCCGCGATCTGGTGGAAAAGCGCATCCGCGAGATTGCGGCCGGCGTGGCGCAGACCACCGGCACCAAGATCGAGCTGACGTTCGAGCGCGGCTATCCCGTTACAGTGAATCACGCCGCGCAAACCGATATTGCGACCAGCATCGCGAAGGAAATCGCGGGCGACGGCAATGTGCATGAGACGCCGCCGATGATGGGCGCTGAGGATTTCGCCTACATGCTGGAAGCCCGGCCCGGCGCCTTCATCTTCGTCGGCAACGGCGACAGTGCCGGCCTGCACCACCCGGCCTACAACTTCAACGACGACGCGATCCTTTACGGCACCTCGTACTGGATCAAGCTGGTCGAGAATACGCTGGCGGCCTGAGCGGAGCCGTTAAGTTTCAAGTGGACATAGCGTTGCTTGTTTTGGAGCAGATGCTGATCTTTGGAACGTTGCGTATCGCATGACGTTGAGAGACGGGAACGATCCCGTCTCTCATAGGAGTGCGCGCGTCATGGCTGCGAAGGATAAAGACCTCAACGACCTCTTTCTCGATACCCTCAAGGACATCTATTTCGCCGAGAAGCAGATTTTGAAGGCGCTGCCGAAGATGGCGAAAGCCGTCAGTTCCGACAAGCTGCGGGCCGCTTTCGAAAAGCACCACGACGAGACCGAAGGGCAGGTCGACCGGCTCGAACAGATCTTCGAACTGCTGGACAAGCCGGCGCGGGGCAAGACCTGCGATGCCATCCTGGGCATTCTCGACGAGGGCAAGGAGATCATGGACGAGTACAAGGGCTGCGAGGCGCTCGATGCCGGGCTGCTCGCGGCGGCACAAGCCGTGGAACACTACGAAATCTCCCGCTACGGCACGCTGAAACAGTGGGCCAAGCAACTCGGCATGAAAGACGCCGTTCGTCTGCTCGAAGAAACGCTGCAGCAGGAAAAGAAGACCGACGTTGCGCTGACCACGCTGGCGGACGCTGCGGTGAATCTGGCTGCAGCCGCCTGATCGGAGCATGGCTTCCTGATCGGGACCAAGCGCCTTCCGTCATTCCGGACGCCGTGCAATTTTCCGTCATTCCGGACGCCGCGTAAGCGGCGATCCGGAATCTCGCTCGCATGATGCCGAAATCCACTCTTCGCCAATAGGCCGCTTTGCGCGGGGCCTGTTCCAGCTCTTTCTTCGAAGTTTCCTGGATTGCTTCGGCGCGAGGCGCCTCGCAATGACGACAATTTTGATTCCGTTTAATATGAACCGCTAAGCGGCCCGCGCCGATGCGCCAAGCAATTTAGCCGCGATCTTGAGGTCAGCCACGAAGTGCTCGTATTCGCGCGCTTTCGCGTCCGCATCCGGCAATCGCAGCAGATAGGACGGATGCACGGTGACCAGCGCCTTGCGTCCGTCGTCGAGATCAACAATCCGTCCGCGATTTTTCTGAATGGGCGTGATCTTGCCGAACACGCTCTGCGCGGCGGTCGCGCCCATCGCCACCACCAGCGTAGGATTGAGGGCGGCCAGCTCGCGCTCATACCAGGAGCGGCAGGCCCTGATCTCCGGCGTGTTCGGCTTCTGGTGCAGCCGGATTTTCCCGCGCGGCACGAACTTGAAGTGCTTCACGGCATTGGTGACGTAGACCTTTGCGCGGTCGATGCCGGCCTCCTTCAACGCACGGTCGAGCATCTGACCCGCCGGGCCGACGAACGGCTTGCCTGCGAGGTCTTCCTTGTCGCCGGGTTGTTCGCCGACCAGCATGATCGGCGCATGCGCGGGGCCCTCGCCGAACACGGTCTGTGTCGCGTCTTTCCAGAGGGGGCAGGCGCGGCAGTCGGCGGCCTCTTCGCGCAAGGTGGCGAGGTTGTCGGAGGACGAGGATTTGCGTGCCATGGGCTGTTCCCGCCGTTGCGGTTTGTTCGGTGCGGTTGCCTCGGCCGCGATCATACTATGTGAAACGCGCGCGGCACTTGCGATCAGGGGTTTAATCAACGAAGCCTCCGGCAGGTTCCGCCAGTATTTCTTCGGCATCTCGGCCCGCATCGCCTTCACCTTGAGCCGGGCCGGATTGAAGATGCTGGTGTAGTAGCTGCGCCAGAATTCCTCGAGCCGGTCTTCGGAGGGGGCCTCGTCGCGGCTGACGCCCGATGTAAACGACAGGGCATGCCCATCCCAATGCGCGCAGAGGTCCGGCGTCAGGATCGACCATTCCATGTCCGCGAAACGGCGCATGAAGAACGGCGCGGCCAACTCCACGATGTGATGGTCCGGCTCAAACCAGGCCACAAAATGCGAATTCCGTTCGCGGCCGATTTCGCGGAAGCGCACGAATGCGTGCATCTTGTGCTCGTCGCGCCGGACCGCTTTTGCCATGTCCCGGATGCGGGCGACATCCGGATCGGTCGCCAGCGATAGCAGGTCGTGGTTGATGCGCAGCCGCCACAGCAGCCGGTAGAGCAGGGCGAAGCGTTCGGGAGCGCGATGCAGGATTGCTGTTTGCGCCATCTCGACGAACTGCGCCGGCACATTGAAAGCGCCGCCTTGCGAGTTCTCGGGAAGGGGGTCGCTCCTGGAATCGAATAGCTCCGGATCCGTGCCGCGAACGTTCCACGTCACATCGCGCGGCGCGATACCTTGAAGCGCGAGGGCACGGGCGGCTTTGCGCCAGCCTTCAAAATCCGTTTCGCTGCCGAGCGTGATGATGTGCATCAGAAATCGAATCCCAGTTGCATTGCTTGGGGTTTGAACCGTTCCGCCAGCGTTGCACTCTCCAGAAGCTTTGGTTGCGGCCGATGGTCGCTCAGGATGATAAATGGCAGCGCCTTGTTGCGGGGAATGTGCAGGCGCGCGAGGTCGGCGCTGCGGATCGAAGTGAGGCGGCGCGTGGCGATGATGCGGTCGACCGCCTTCGTTCCGAACCCGGGCACGCGCAACAACTCCTCGCGGCTTGCCTTGGCGATATCGAGCGGAAAGCGATCGCGGTGCCGCAACGCCCAGGCGAGCTTTGGGTCGACGTCGAGCGCGAGCATCGGGGTCGCCTGATCGACGATCTCGCTGGTATCGAAACCGTAAAACCGCATCAGCCAGTCGGCTTGATACAGCCTGTGCTCGCGCATCAGCGGCGGCGCGCGCAGGGGCAACGCGCGGCTGGCATCCGGGATCGGGCTGAAGGCCGAATAATAGACGCGCTTGAGATTGTAGGAGCCGTAGAGATTGGCGCTGGTTGTGAGAATGGTCTGGTCGGACGATGCGTCCGCGCCGACGATCATCTGGGTGCTTTGTCCGGCGGGAGCGAAGCGTGGCGCTTTCACCCGCGATTTGACTTCGGCCTTCTTTGCCTCTTTGGCGTCATCCAGTTTTAGCCGCAGCCGCCCCATGGTGCGGCGGATGGCGCGCACGTCCTTTTCAGGCGCGTATGCCTTGAGACTTTCTTCCTGCGGCATTTCGATATTGATCGAGAGGCGATCGGCGTATTTGCCGGCTTCCGCAATCAAGGCATCGTCGGCTTCAGGGATTGTCTTGAGATGGATGTAGCCGCGGAAGCGGTGTTCTTCGCGCAGCTTGCGCGCGACGGTGACGACCTGCTCCATGGTGTAGTCGGCGCTGCGGATGATGCCGGAGGAGAGAAACAGCCCTTCGATGTAATTGCGGCGGTAGAAATCGATGGTCAGCTTCACCACCTCGTCGACGGTGAAGCGGGCGCGCGGCACGTTCGACGAGGCGCGGTTGACGCAATAGAGGCAATCGTAGTTGCAGGCGTTGGTCAGCAGCACCTTGAGCAGCGAGATGCAGCGTCCGTCCGGCGCGTAGGAATGGCAGATGCCCATGCCCGGCGCGGTGGAGCCGAGACCCTTGCCGTCGCGGCTGTCGCGCTTTTCGGTGCCGCTGGAGGCGCAGGAGGCGTCGTATTTCGCGGCGTCGGCCAGGATTTCCAGCTTGCGTTGCACGTCCATGCCTTGAATCCCTTTGATTTCACTCAATAAAAATTTGCTGACGGAAGCTGATTGACTCTTTGTCAGGGTCAGCTTTTATTAGAACATATCGTGAACAATTGAACTTGTGAATGGTTCTGCTGTCACGAAGTTTTTGATCTCAATGGGACGGAGAGCGGCGCATGATCGAAGTGCATGCACGCACAGGCACGCTTGCGCGCTTGCGCAATGACGTAGCGCGCATCGAAGCGGGCACGACCACGGATAGGCCTGCCCGGGTAACACTTGGCCATGCCGAAGCGGATGCGGTGCTGCAGGGCGGTCTCGCGCGCGACACCGTACACGAGGTGTTCGCGGAAGGACGGCAGAGTGCCGCGGCGACGGGCTTCATCGCAGGGCTGGCCCGGCGCATCGGCGCGGGCAAGCCGTTGCTCTGGGTGCGGCAGGACTTTGCCGCGATCGAATCCGGCGCGCTGTCGATGCGCGGCTGGCGCGAACTTGGTCTCGATCCGCGATTGCTCGTGACAGTGCGCGCGCCCGATGTGGAAAGCGCGCTGCGGACAGCGGCCGATGCGCTGGCCTGCGATGCGCTGGGCGCGGTCGTCATGGAGATCTGGGGCGAGACCCGTCATCTCGATCTCGTCGCCAGCCGCAGACTGACGCTGGCGGCGCGCGCTTCCGGCGTCGCCGGATTGCTGTTGCGGGTGGCGGCGACGCCTCTGCCTTCGACCGCGGAAACGCGATGGATCGTGCGCGCGGCGCGTTCGCCGCCGGGCGCGGCGTGGCAGGCATGGGGTGCGCCTGTGTTCGACACGCAACTCGTTCGCAATCGTCATGGCCTTGTTGGCCAGTGGATCATGGAATGGAAATGTGATGAGTGCCTTTTCCGTGACGCCTCGTTCCATCGTGAAGAGGCGCATTCTCAGCCTGTGGCTGCCGCGCCTGCCGACCGACCGCATCAAGCGTCAGTTGTTCCGCTCCGGCAGGCGGGATAGCGGCCAGCCCTGCATCGTCGTTGCGAAATACCACAACGCGCTGGTCATCTCCGCGCTGGATGACGTCGCCGCACGGCTTGGCCTTGCGGTCGGGACGCCGCTCGCCAATGCCCGCGCGATCTGTCCCGACCTTGAAGTGTTCGACGCCGACGAGACCGCGGATGCGCGGACATTGAACGATATCGCCGACTGGTGCGACCGTTTCACGCCGCTGGTGGCGCTCGATCCGCCACACGGTCTGCTGCTCGACATCACCGGCTGCGCGCACCTGTTCGGCGGCGAAGCGACATTGATGGAACAGCTCTGCGGCGCGCTGGAACGGCAGGGTTTTATCGTCAGCGTGGCGGTTGCGGGCACGCCGGTTTGCGCCCGCGTGCTGACACGTCACGCTCATGGCCGCATCGTTGCGGATGGGGATGAGGCCGAAGCGGTCGCGCCGCTGCCGGTGTTCACGCTCGACGCCGACGACGCGATCACCCGCGGGCTGCGCCGCGCCGGGCTGAAGACCATTGGCGATGTCGCCGCGCGCGGACGTCACGAGATCGCGGCACGGTTCGGCGCGGCGTTCACGGCGCTGTTGGAGCAGGCGCTGGGGCAGGGCGATGCGCCGATCTCGCCGCGCAAGCCGCCGCCGGATTACATCGTCGAGAAGCGTTTCGCCGAGCCGATCGCCACCGACGGCGCGATCGCGATGACGCTGACAAGCCTCGCGCGCATGTTGATTGCGATGATGGAGAAGCAGGGCAAGGGTGCGCGACGGCTGGAAGCGAGCTTCTTTCGCACCGATAACGCGGTGCGCGTCATCGCGGTCGACACCGGACGTCCCGTCACGCGGAGCGAGACCATCGACCGGCTGTTCCGCGAGCGGCTCGATGCGCTGGCCGATCCGCTCGATCCCGGATTCGGTTTCGATCTGATCCGCCTGTCGGCCGTCCGCACCGAGATCGTGGTACAGCAGCAGCGCGACCTCGACTCCAACGTTCATGACAATGACGAGGTGGCTGCGTTGATCGACCGCATCGCGGCGCGCATCGGCAGCCATCGCGTCGTCGTGCATCTGCCGCAGGACACTCACATTCCGGAGCGCGCGGTACGGTCATTGCCCGCGCAGCAGCATCTTGTGGCTGCGATGGCTGCCGAATGGCCCGCGCGTGCCGAGAGCGAACCGCCGTTGCGGCCGCTGCGCATGTTCGCGCGGCCGGAGCCGATCGAGGTGGCGCTGGTGGAGGTGCCCGACAAACCGCCACGGTATTTCACGTGGCGGCGCGCGACCCATACGGTCGTGCGTGCCGAAGGGCCCGAGCGTGTTGCGATGGAATGGTGGCGTGCGCCGGAACCGATGCCGACGCGTGACTATTTTCGGATCGAAGACGAAACAGGATTGCGGTTCTGGCTTTACCGTGACGGTCTTTATGATGAAGTCGTCGACGAGAACGGAACGGCCGTGCCGCCAAAGTGGTTCGTGCATGGGCTGTTCGCATGAAGCATCCGCGCGATATCCCGGCCTATGCCGAGATCGGCATCGCCACCAATTTCTCGTTCCTGCGCGGCGGTTCGCATCCGCAGGAGTATGTGCATCAGGCCGGCGAATTGCGGATTCCCGTCATCGGGATCGCCGACTGCAACACGATGGCCGGCGTGGTGCGCGCCTACAAGGAACTGGGAAATCCTGACGTCCTGCACAAGCCGCGATTGCTGGTCGGGTCGCGCCTCGTGTTCATCGACGGCACGCCGGACATTCTGGTTTATCCGCGCGATCGCGAGGCCTATGGCAGGCTGTGTCAGTTGCTGACGCGCGGCAAGCGGGCCGCGGAGAAGGGCGAGTGCCATCTGAAGCTG
The DNA here is from genome assembly GCA_018240625.1 of Pseudomonadota bacterium. Classification (GTDB taxonomy): domain Bacteria; phylum Pseudomonadota; class Alphaproteobacteria; order Rhizobiales; family Xanthobacteraceae; genus Nitrobacter. The sequence continues at coordinate 590 of JAFEFK010000919.1, read as the reverse complement.
GATGACCTCTTGGAGTTTTCCGAAGGCCAGCTTCTTGCAATGACATTGCCGCATCGTTTTGAGACGGCAAAGGCGCTAAAGGTGCTGGACCGGTTGCGGCACAGCCGCGCGGACAGCGTCTGGCTCGCGGCGAGCCTGCTCTATCGCGGCGACGATAGCCGCCGCCTTGCCCGGCTGGATCGGATCGCCGTCACCGCCCGCGTGCCGCTGCTCGCGACCAACGAGGTGCTGTATCACCATCCCGCACGGCGTCCGTTGCAGGATGTGCTGAGCTGCATTCGCGAAAAGGCGACAATCAGCACGATCGGCAGGAAGCTGGAGGCCAATGCCGAACGATATCTGAAGCCGCCGCAGGAAATGACGCGGCTGTTTCGTGACTATCCCGACGCCATCGCCGAAACCGTTACGTTCGCATCGCGCATCAAATTCACGCTCGATCAACTGCAATACCGATATCCGGACGAGCCGGTGCCGCCGGGCAAGACGGCGCAAGGTCATCTGGAAGATCTGACATGGGCAGGCGTCGGAAAATATTTTCCGGAAGGCATCGACGAGGCGTTGCGTGCCGTGCTGCGCAAGGAGCTCGATCT
>JAFEFK010000918.1 GCA_018240625.1 Pseudomonadota bacterium | reverse complement strand
TTGCCCTTCAAATACGCAGGCCACCGCTGCCCGGCAAGTCCCATTCGGTTGCTTGACTTGGTTTGGGCTTGCCACCTTAATCCCCGCAACGATCACAACGACCAAAGTACCGGGAGCTTCGCCTTGGATTTTTCCCTGCCCGCCGATCTCGTGGCGTACCTCGCCGAGCTCGATCGTTTCATCGCCGCCAAAGTCAAGCCGCTCGAGCAGCAGGACGACAATATCCGCTTCTTCGATCACCGGCGGGAATGGGCGCGCACGGATTTCGACAACGGCGGACTGCCGCGCCACGAATGGGAAACGCTGCTGCGCAAGGCCAAGAACCTCGCCGATGACGCCGGACATCTGCGCTTCGCGATCCCGAAGCGCTATGGCGGCAAGGACGGCTCCAACCTCTGGATGGCCGTGATCCGCGAGCATTTTGCGACCATGGGCCTCGGCCTGCACAACGATCTGCAGAACGAGCATTCCATCGTTGGAAACCTGCCGCTGGTGACGATGCTCGATCGCTACGGCCGGGACGATCAGAAGGCCATGATCGAAGGGTCGATCACCGGCAAGTATCGCATCACGTTTGGACTGACCGAGCCGGAGCACGGCTCGGATGCGACCCACATGGAGACCCGCGCGGTGCAGGGAACGCGCAACGGCAAATCCGGCTGGGTGATTAACGGCGAGAAGATGTGGACCACCGGCATGCATGTCGCCAGTCACTGCGCGCTGTTCGCGCGCACCTCCGGCAACGACGGCGATGCGCGCGGCATCACCTGCTTTCTGGTGCCCGCGAACAGCCCGGGTGTGAAGGTCGAGGAATACATGTGGACCTTCAATATGCCGACCGATCATCCTCGCGTCAGTTTTACAGACGTATTCGTGCCTGACGATGCGCTGTTCGGCGAGATCGGCCGCGGCCTGTCGCTGGCGCAATGCTTCGTGCATGAGAATCGCATCCGGCAGGCGGCGAGTTCGCTTGGCGCCGCGGTCTACTGCATCAATGAAAGCGTTAAATACGCGCGCGAGCGAAAGCCGTTCGGCGAGGAACTGGCGCGCAATCAGGGTATCCAGTTTCCGCTGGTCGAGCTGGCGACGCAGGCCGAGATGCTGCGGTTATTGATCCGCAAGACCGCGTGGGAGATGGATCAGCTCACGCAGGCCCAGGTCGAGCATACGCTCTCCGACAAGGTGTCGATGTGCAACTACTGGGCGAACCGGTTGTGTTGCGAGTCTGCCGATCGCGCGATGCAGGTACACGGTGGCATGGGCTATTCGCGCCACAAGGCGTTCGAGCACATCTACCGTCATCATCGCCGCTACCGCATCACCGAAGGCAGCGAGGAAATCCAGAAGCGCAAGGTCGCGGGTTTCCTGTTCGGCTACATGGGGGCGGGGAAGCATTGAGCGCCATGGAGCATCTCACCGCTCAGGTGAACGGCGCGAGCTTTCATGTCGCGCGCATCGGGCAGGGGCGTCCACTGCTGTTGCTGCACGGCTGGCCGGAATTCTGGCTGACGTGGGAGCCGGTGATGAACCGGCTCGCAGACCGCTTTCAGTTGATCGCGCCGGATCTGCGCGGCTTCGGCGACAGCGACAAGCCGGACGGGCCATATGGACCGGATCGCCATGCAGCGGACATGCTTGCGCTGCTCGACACGCTCGGCGTCTCGCGCGCGGGTGTGGTAGGGCACGATGTTGGCGGCGCGGTGATGCAGCCGATGGCGCGGCGGGCGCCGGATCGGCTAGCCGGTCTTTTCTTCTTCGGCTTCGTCTATCCCGGCATCGGCGGGCGCATGGGAACGCCGGATCGGCTGAATGAAATCTGGTACCAGTCCTTCAATCAGATGCCGATGGCGGCGGAAATGGTCGGCGCGACGCGCGGCACCTGCCGCGCTTATATCGGGCACTTCCTGCGCCACTGGGCGCACCGGAAGGAAGCCTTCGATGACGTGCTGGATGCTTTCATCGATAATTTCATGAAACCCGGCAACCTTGCCGGCGGTTTCGCGCACTATCGTGCCTCGCATGCCGGACGCATGGCGATGTTGAAAGGCGAAGCGCCGGCTTTGCCGCCCATCGACGTGCCCACCTGCGTACGCTGGGCCGAGCACGATCCGATCTTTCCCTATGCGTGGACTGATCGGTTGGGAGAAACGTTCACCAATCTTGATCTCGCGCCGCTTCCGGGTGTCGGCCATTTCGCCCATCGCGAAGCGCCGGATCGGGCCGCGACCGAGATCGCAGCGTTCTTCGATCGCGTCTGGCCAGCCTGAGTCTGGCGGCTAATTCACCTGCCGGTCTTTCCCGGCCCAATAGGGATCGCGCAGGTTGCGACGGAGAATTTTTCCGGATGCGTTGCGCGGCAGCGCCGGGATGAAGTCGACCGTTTTCGGCGTCTTGAACGCGGCAATGCGCTCGCGCGCGAACTTGATGATATCCACGGCGGTCGCGTTCTTGCCGGGCTTCATCACCACGATGGCCTTCACCGCTTCGCCCCATTGCTCGTCGGGCACGCCGACCACGGCTGCCTCCGCGACATCGGGGTGATCGCAGATCGCGCTCTCGACCTCGGCGGGATAGATGTTCTCGCCGCCGGAGATGATCATGTCCTTGATGCGGTCGTGGATATAGAGATAGCCGTCCTCGTCGAGATAGCCGGCGTCGCCGGTGCGCAGCCAGTTGTCCTTGTCGAGCGTCTTGGCGGTCGCCTCCGGAAGATTCCAGTACCCGACCATGTTGGAGCCCGAGCGCGTCGCGATCTCGCCGACCTCGCGCGGCGGCAGGCGATTGCCATCGGCGTCAAGGATGGCAAGTTCGACGCCGGGCAGCGCCTTGCCGGCCGAGCGCATGCGTTCGAGACCTTCGACGTGATCCTCCGGCGGAAGTGCTACGATGGTGCCGGTGGTTTCGGTCATGCCGTAGAGTTGCACGAAGCCGCACTTGAATACCTCGATGCATTCCTTGAGTAGCGCCGCAGGAATCGGCGAGGCGCCATACAGCATGTAGCGCAGCCGCGAGAAATCCACCTCGCGCGCGCGTGGCTGCCGCACCACGAACTGCATCGCGGCCGGGACCATGAACAGTTTCGAGATGTTCGACTTCTCGAAGAAATCCAAAATCTTTGTGGGATCGAATTCGCGCGCGATCACGCCCTTGGCGCCGTGATAGATGCCGACCGCGCCCCAGCCGGAGCCGCCGATGTGAAAGATCGGCATCGCTACCAGCGACACGTCGCTCTCGACCCACTTGTTCCATTCCGGCGCATCGCCGCCGCGCCCCGCGCGCACCAGCGACAGGAAATTGAAGTGCGACAGCATCGCGCCTTTCGGTTTCCCGGTGGTGCCGGACGTGTAGAGCTGGATCGCGATATCGTTTTCCGTGACCGGGATTTTCGAATCGTCGCTCGGTTGCGCGTCGCGCCACGCCGCGAAGTCCTTCCATTCCGGCGCGCCACCTTCGGTGGTCATGATTGCGCGCACGCTCTTGAGCTGCGGCTTGATCGTGCGCACCTGCTCGATGAATTCGGGGCCGACGAACAGGATCGCTGCCTTGCAGTCCTCCACAATGAACGCAATCTCCGGTCCGGCGAGTCGCCAGTTCACTGGCGCCATCACCACGCCAGCCTTCATCGCGCCGAACAGCAGCTCGAAGTAGTAGTCGCTGTTCTTGCCGAGATAGGCGATGCGCTCTTTAGGTTTGACGCCGGATGCGATCAAGGCGTTGGCGACACGGTTGGTGTTGCGGTCGAAATCGGCAAAGCTCGAGACGCGTCCTTCGAACTCGAATGCGGTCGCGTCGTTGCGGGCTTTTCCTTGCACGCGCACGACATCGGCAAGTGTCGAGGCTTCCTCGATGGCAGACATGTTTCCCCTCGTGTTTATTCGTTGAGGAGATACTGACGCTGTTGCGTGGCAAAGACAAGATTGGGACGGAGAGCTTGTCATGAATAAGGTGTCATCCTGAGGTGCGCGCATTCAGGCGAAGCAATTGCTTCGCCAACTTCGCGCCATCGAAGGATGGGGGCTGCGCGCGGCGATATCGCCCTTCGAGGCTCGCCGAAGTATGCGATGCAAGTGCATCGCAGGGCTCGCTCCTCAGGGTGACGTCACCCGTCAGATCCGTCTTTCGCAGATCGAACTCACCCCCGCTTGGCGCGGTCCTTGTCGTTCTGCGCCTTGATGGCATCGCGCGCCTGCGCCCAGTCGGCGTCCTTCCAGTCGCGGAGCTGATAGAAGTTGCCGCCCATCGCGAGCGCCTGACCGCCGTCCATGGCGATCGTTTCGCCGTTGATCCAGTCGCAGCCGCCGGAAATCAGGAAGGTCGCGAGGTTTTGCAACTCCTCCATGGTGCCGACCCGGTTCATCGGATTCATCGCCTTGGTGCGTGCACCGGCTTCGTCGCCGGGCTTGATGCGCTTGCTCATGCCTTCGGTCGGAATTTCGCCGGGCGCGATGGTGTTGAGGCGGATGCCGTATTTGCCCCACTCGGTGGCGAGCGACATGGTCATGGCGTGGATCGCCGACTTGCTCATGGCCGACGGCACCACATAGGGGCTGCCGTTGCGCACCCAGGTGACGGTGATCGAGACAACGTTGCCCGGCAGCTTTGCGGCGATCCATCGGCGTCCGACGGCATGGGTGACGTAGAACGTGCCGTGCATCACGATGTTGGCGACCGCATCGAAGCCGCGCGGGGTCAGGTCTTCGCTGCGCGAGATGAAATTGCCCGCGGCGTTGTTGATGAGGTCGGTGAGTGGGCCGTCGCTGGTGAAAATCGTATCGATCATGTGATCGACCGCGGCGGCGTCGCGAATGTCGACGCCGTGGCTCGTCACGCGGCCGCCATGCTCGGCCATCAGTTCGGTCGCGGTCTCGTCGCAGACGATCTTGCGGCGACCGCAGATGTGGACGTTGGCGCCAAGGCTGAGAAAGCGCGAGGCCATGGCCTTGCCCAGGCCGGTGCCGCCTCCTGTGACAAGGATATTGCGGCCCGCGAGAAGCTGTGGGGTGAACATGGGTGGTCCCCGGTTTGAGAGGGAGATTTTATGTTAATTAGTTGATTGACTAAATCGCGGCAACGCTTTTCTGTAAAGCGGAAAACGAACACACCACGGGAGAACGACCATATGAATGATCGCGTTTCGGTTTCGATGTCGGAGGGCGTCGCGGATGTGCGCCTGGTCCGCGCGGACAAGATGAATGCGCTTGATGCCGCGATGTTCGAGGCCCTCGTCGCGACCAGCGATCGTCTCAGCCGCGAGAAAGGTCTGCGCGCGGTCGTGTTGTCCGGCGAAGGACGCGCGTTTTGCGCGGGCCTCGACATGGGCCGTTTTGCCGCCATGAAGGACAACGGCGGTAACGGGATAGCCGGCGGCGAGAAGCGCGACCTCACGGTCCGCACCCATGGGCAGGCAAACTTTCCACAGCAGGCGGTATGGGGCTGGCGTCAATTGCCGGTGCCGGTGATCGCCGCGATCCACGGTGTCGCCTTTGGCGGCGGCTTCCAGCTCGCGCTCGGCGCCGACATGCGCTACCTCGCGCCGGACGCGCGCATGTCGATCATGGAGATCAAGTGGGGTCTCGTGCCGGACATGGCGGGAACGCCGATCCTGGCGAGCCTCGTGCGCGACGATATCCTGCGCGAACTGACCTACACCGGCCGCATCTTCTCGGCGCAGGAAGCGATGAGCTACGGGCTCGCGACGCAGATCTGCGACGATCCGCGCACCGTCGCGCTCAGCGTGGCGCGCGAAATCGCCAACAAGAGTCCGGATGCGATCCGCGCTGCCAAGCGCCTGCTGAACAAGCTGTCGGTCGATCCGGGCCCGGCGCTGCTCGCGGAATCGGTGGAGCAGCAAAAGTTGCTCGGCTCGCCGAACCAGACCGAAGCGGTTCGCGCCAACATGGAAAAGCGCGCGCCGAAATTCGCCGAGGTGTAATCACTTTCACCCTCCCCTGGAGGGGGAGGGTCGGCGAGCATCGCAAAGCGATGCGAGACGGGGTGGGGTGACAGTTCGATCGCTTATGCTTTCACCCCACCCCGCCATTCGCTTCGCTCATGTCGACCCCCCTCCAGGGGAGGGTAGGCTGCCCCAACGACCGCGTCGCAAAACAAGAAGAACACCATGACCTCTACACCCTCTCTCTTCCACGGCATCGTCTCCGGTGAGCGCCGCCGCAGCTTCTCTGACGTAACCGATCGCGTCAGCCGCATGGCCGGCGGCCTGCAAAGTCTCGGCGTCGGGCCGGGCGACAGCGTCTGCGTCATCATGCGCAACGACATCGCCTTCCTCGAGGCGGCCTATGCCGTGATGACGCTCGGTGCTTATGCGGTCCCGGTGAACTGGCATTTCAAGCCGGAGGAGGTGAACTACGTCATCAAGGATTCCGGCACCCGCGTCGTGATCGGCCATGCCGATATGCTGAACCTCCTTCGCGACGCGATCCCCGCCGGCGTCACCATGCTGAGCGTGCCGACACCGCCGGAGATTCTCGCGACTTACAGGATCGACCGCGAGCTGCTCGATCCGCCGCGCGGCGCGCTTGACCTTGAGACATGGCTCGCCGCACAGAAACCGTATGATGGGCCGGCGCGGCCGCAGCCGCAGAACATGATCTATACGTCGGGCACGACAGGCCATCCGAAGGGCGTGCGCCGCGCGGCGCCGACGCCGGATCAGGCGAAGTCGCAGGAAGCCATGCGCGCCATGATCTACGGTCTGAAGCCGGGCATTCGCGGCCTGCTGCCGGGGCCGCTGTATCACTCCGCGCCCAATTCGTTCGGCTTGCGGGCAGGGCGGCTTGGCGGTGCGCTCGTCCTGATGCCGCGCTTTGATCCCGAGGTATTTTTGCGTCTCATTCAGGATGAGAAGATCGACACCATCTTCATGGTGCCGACCATGTTCATTCGCCTGATGAAGTTGCCCGAAGCGGTGCGAGCCGGATATGACGTGTCGTCGCTCCGCCACATCATCCACGCCGCGGCGCCGTGTCCCGCCGACGTCAAGTGCGCCATGATCGAATGGTGGGGACCCATCATTTACGAATTCTACGGCTCGACCGAGTCCGGCGCGGTGACGTTTGCCAATTCCGAGGACGCACTGAAGAAGCCGGGTACAGTGGGCAGGATTTCGCCGGGCGCGGAACTGAAGTTCATCGGCGATGACGGCCAAGAACTCCCACAGGGCGAGATCGGCGAAATCTATTCGCGGATCAAGAGTCATCCGGATTTCACCTATCACAACAAGCCGGAGAAGCGCACCGAGATCGAGCGCGACGGGTTCATCACGTCGGGCGATGTTGGTTACATCGACGCGGATGGCTACGTGTTCATCTGCGACCGCAAGCGCGACATGGTGATATCCGGCGGCGTCAACATCTACCCGGCGGAGATCGAGGCGGCACTGCATGCGGTGCCGGGTGTGCACGACTGCGCGGTGTTCGGCATTCCCGACGACGAGTTTGGCGAAGCGCTGATGGCTGTGGTGGAGTTGCAGCCCGGCCTTACGCTGGACGTGTCCGATATTCGCGCGCAACTGAAGCGGTCGCTCGCGGATTACAAGGTGCCGAAGCACATCGAGATCGGCAGCAACCTGCCGCGCGAGGATTCCGGAAAGATCTTCAAGCGCCGCCTCCGCGATCCTTACTGGGAGCGGGCAGGGCGGAAGATTTAGTGCGTTGCCCGTCATTCTGGGGCGCGCCGTCGGTCGGCAATTGCCGACCTGAGGTGCGAACCCGGAATCCCGTACTCACAGACGCTTTTCATATTACTGGATTCCGGGTTCATCGCTGCGCGATGCCCCGGAAATGACGAGTATCGTTGGGTTCGTAGACCGTCGGGTGCCGTCAGTCGCCGGCTTCCTTGCGTTGCCGACGAAAACTTGCGACTGGAGAGTCGCGGATTTTTTGGAGCGGTGCGATGCCCCGTCAACCGATGCCATCACTGAATGCGGGTCAGACGGAAGGCGATCTCGCCACGCTCGACGCCCGGCTGCGCGACGATATCCGGCTGCTCGGGCGCATCCTCGGGGACACGGTGCGGGACCAGGAAGGCGAGGCGGTGTTCGATCTGGTCGAGCGCATCCGCCAGACCTCGATCCGCTTCCATCGCGACAATGACAAGCCCGCACGGAGCGAGTTGGAAGCCATCCTGGATCGCATGTCGACGGCCGAGACCGTGCGGATCGTCCGCGCCTTCAGCTATTTCTCGCACCTCGCCAACATCGCCGAGGATCATAACAACATCCGCCAGATGCGCAGCCAGAGCCGCGCTGACGGCGCGCCCGGCCACGGAACACTGGCGCACACACTCGCCCGTGCGCGCGAGGCCGGGTTCAGCGGCGCGGAGCTGCGAGCTTTCTTTGACGGCGCGCTGGTCAGCCCGGTGTTGACCGCGCATCCGACCGAGGTGCGCCGCAAGAGCACCATCGATCGTGAAATGGAGATCGCAGCGCTGCTCGACCGGCGCGAGCGGATGCAGTTGACGCCAGACGAGTTCGAAGCAAGCGAAGAACAGTTGCGCCGCGCGGTGCTGACGTTGTGGCAGACCAACCTGTTGCGGCGGACCAAGCTGACCGTGCTCGACGAGGTCGCCAACGGGTTATCGTTCTATGACTATACCTTTCTGCGCGAGGTGCCGCGGCTGCATAGCGCGCTGGAGGACCGCCTGCACGATGCTGCCGACGCCGGCGCCGCAGCGAAAGAGATGGCGTCGTTCCTGCGGATGGGAAGCTGGATCGGCGGCGACCGCGACGGCAACCCGTTCGTGACCGCCGACGTGATGCGCGGGACGCTGCGGATGCAGAGCGCGCGCGTATTGCGTTATTATCTCGACGAGCTGCACGAACTTGGCGGCGAATTGTCGCTGGCGGCCAATCTCGCGGACGTCTCGCCGGAACTGCGCGCGCTGGCCGAACGATCGCCGGATACCTCGCCCCCCCGCAGCGGTGAGCCCTCTCGCCTCGCGGTGTCCGGCATCTATGCGCGACTGTCGGCGACGGCGCTGAAGCTCGGCGCGGAAACCCTGCGGCCGCCGGTCGGAGAAGCAAGCCCTTATGCCAGCGCCGCAGAGTTCCGCGGCGATCTCGACGTTCTCGAACGCTCGTTGATATCAAATCATTCGGAGGTGATCGCACGCGGGCGGCTGCGACAGTTGCGCCGCGCCGCCGATTGCTTCGGCTTCCATCTCGCCTGTCTCGACATGCGGCAGAATTCCGCCGTTCACGAGCGCACCGTTGCCGAATTGCTCGATGCCGCCAACCCCGGAACGTCGTATCTCGCCCTGGATGAGGAAGCGCGGATCAAGCTGCTGGCGCGCGAGTTGCGCAACGCGCGGCCGCTGGCGTCGCCGTTCGTCAAGTACAGCGAGGAGACGCAGGGTGAACTCGCGGTATTCCATGCCGCGGCGGAGGCGCATGGCACGTTCGGTCCGGGCGCGATTCCCCAATGCGTCATCTCGATGAGCGAGGGTGTTTCAGACCTCCTCGAAGCCGCGTTGCTGCTGAAAGAGGTTGGAATTGTCGGCCCAACGGGCCGCAGCGCGATCAACATCGTGCCGCTGTTCGAGACCATCGAGGACTTGCAAGCCTGCGCGGGCATTATGGACCGCTTGCTGTCGCTGCCGGAATACCGCGCGCTGGTGGACAGTCGCGGCGGCGTGCAGGAAGTGATGCTCGGCTATTCCGATAGCAACAAGGACGGCGGTTTCGTCACGTCGGGGTGGGAGCTTTACAAGGCGGAAATCGGCCTCGTTGGGGTGTTCGAGCGTCACCATGTCCGCTTGAGGCTGTTCCACGGGCGCGGCGGTTCTGTGGGGCGCGGCGGGGGCCCGAGCTACGACGCGATCCTTGCGCAGCCCGGCGGCGCCGTGAACGGCCAGATCCGCATCACGGAGCAAGGCGAGATCATCTCCAGCAAGTATTCCAACGCCGAGGTCGGCCGCGCCAATCTGGAAATTCTTACAGCCGCCACGCTGGAGGCGAGCCTGTTGCAGCCGCAGCAGAGCGCGCCGCGCCCGGAATATCTCGACACCATGGAAAAGCTGTCGTCGCGCGCCTTCACGGCTTACCGCAACCTTGTCTACGAGACGCCCGGCTTCGAGGATTATTTCTGGGCCTCGACGGTTATCAACGAGATTGCAACGCTGAACATCGGCAGCCGTCCGGCCTCACGCAAGAAGACCCGGCGTATCGAGGATCTTCGCGCGATCCCGTGGGTGTTCAGCTGGGCGCAATGCCGCCTGATGCTGCCGGGCTGGTACGGTTTTGGCAGCGCGGTTGAATCCTGGATCGCGGATCATCCCGATAAAGGCATGGCGCTGCTGCAGGAGCTTTACCGCGAGTGGCCGTTCTTCCGGATGCTGCTCTCCAACATGGACATGGTGCTGGCGAAAAGCTCGATTGCGATCGCGTCGCGTTATGCCGATCTGGTGCCTGATGTAACGCTACGCGAAACCATCTTCGGCCGTATCCGGCGCGAGTGGCATCTCTCCATCGAAATGCTGCTCGGCATCATGGGTCAGCAGCGGCTCCTGAGCGGCAACCCGTTGCTTGAACGCTCAATCCGCAACCGCTTTCCCTATCTCGACCCGCTCAACCACGTGCAGGTCGAGTTGTTGAAGGCCCATCGCGCGGAAGCGGCCGACGAACGGGTGCTGCGCGGTATCCAGCTCACCATCAACGGCATTTCGGCGGGCTTGCGGAATTCGGGATAAGGGGACGAATCGCTCCGTTTGTCGTCCCCGCGGACGCGGGGGCCCATAGCCCCTGTCGCGGATGATCTGACAGGCGGCCGCGTATTTTCCCAATATGACTCCGCGCCGTATGGGTCCCTGCGTTCGCAGGGACGACGGGATTGCAATATTCCTACACCGCGTCCCACGAAAACACATCGGCCGAGCGGTCGAGCTTGTAGAACGACGGCTTCAGCGCCGGCATGCCGTGCTCGGCGAGGGTCTGACAGGTCCAACCTTCGGAGCGATGCACGGAGCGGATCGGGCGCGATTGCCCCATCAGGAAGATTTCGTTCATGCGCACGCCGAAGATCTGCCCGGTGACGTCCTTGGCGGCGTCGCTCAGCAGAAATACCGACGGCGGCGCGATTTTCTCCGGCCCCATCTGCTGGATCTTTGCGACGCGCGCCTTTTCGGCCTCGGTGCCGGTCGGGATGGTTCCGATCAGGCGGCTCCAAGCGAACGGCGAAATGCAATTCGAGCGGACATTGTAGCGTGCCATGTCGAGCGCGATCGATTTTGACAAGCCGACGATGCCGAGTTTTGCCGCCGCGTAGTTGGCTTGCCCGAAATTGCCGACGAGGCCCGAGGTCGAGGTGAAATGAACGAACGCGCCGCTCTCCTGCTCGCGGAAGATGCGTGCCGCCGCATGCGAGGTATAAAACGAGCCCATCAAATGTACCTTGATGACCTGCTCGAAGGCATCGATGCTCATCTTGTGAAAAATGGCGTCGCGCAGGATCCCGGCGTTGTTGACCACGCCATCGAGCTTGCCGAACTTGTCGATCGCCATTTTGATGATCTTGCTGGCGGGGACAGCTTCCGCGACCGTCTCGAAGTTGGCGACCGCCTGGCCGCCGCGCTTGGTAATTTCCTCGGCGACTTCCTCCGCGGGTGCCGCGCTGGTGCCGGAACCATCCGCCGCGCCGCCGGGATCGTTGACCACGACCTTGGCGCCTTCGGCCGCCGCGAGCAGCGCGATCTCGCGGCCGATGCCGCGGCCCGCGCCGGTGACGACGATAACTTTCCCGTCGAGTGATTTGGTCATTGGTGTCTACTCCTGTTGTTGTCGTCATTCCGGGATGGTCCGAAAGGACCAGACCTCAGATGTGCAGTTGCACATCGGGGAATCTCGAGATTCCGGGTTCGCGCGTTGCGCGCCCCGGAATGACGACGGGTTACTTCTCATTCGTAAAGATGATCGTGCCTGACGCCGCGAACATGCCGCCGACGCCGTGGCACACCGAAATCTTCGCATCCTTGACCTGTGCAGGCGCGATGCCGCGCATTTGCCGCACGCTCTCCTGCAGGGCATACATGCCGTACATCCCCGAATGCATGTAGCTCAGGCCGCCGCCGTTGGTGTTGAGCGGCAGCTTGCCGCCGGGGCGCGTATTGCCGTCGGCGATGAATTTTCCGGTCTCTTCATGCGGCATGAAGCCGAGATCGCCGAGGCCGAACAGCGGCAGATGCGCGAAGGCGTCGTAGATCATCAGATGATCGACGTCTTTGTGGGCGATGCCGGCCTCCTTGAATGCCAGTGGCCCCGCCACCTTGAAGGCGCGCGAGGAATTGAACGTCTCCATCTGGCTAACCATCGGCGATTCGACGCTCTCGCCGATGCCGAGGATGTAGACCGGCTTCAGCGGAAAGTCTTTCGCGCGGTCGGCCGAGGTGAGGATCAGCGCGCCGCCGCCGTCAGTGACGAGGCAGCATTGCAGCAGCCGGAACGGGTAGGCGATCATGCGGGAGTTGAGAACATCCTCCACCGTGATCGGGTCTTTCATCGTCGCCCGCGGATTCTTCGCCGCCCACTCGCGCTGCACCACCGCGACCATGGCGATCTGCTCGTGGGTGATGCCGTGGGTCTTCATGTAGCGCAGCACAGGAATCGGAAACATGCTCGGCGGCCCGTAGACGCCGAACGGCGCCTCGAACTGGCCGTTGAGGCTGTCGGCGGGAGTCGAGCGCGGCTGCTTGCCGATCATCGATTTGCCGCTCTCGGCGTGGGTGATCAGCACGGTCTTGCAGAGGCCGGCTTCAATCGCGGCAGCGGCATGGCGGACGTGCAGCATGAACGAGCAGCCGCCGACCGAGGTGCCGTCCACCCAGGTCGGCGTGATGCCGAGATAGTGGGCGATCTGCTGCGGCGTCTCGACCGCCGTGGCGACGCCATCGATATCGCTGAGTTTCAGCCCGGCGTCGGCGATGGCGTTGAGCGCCGCGTCCGCGTGCAACTGGATCTGCGACATGTCGGGGATCACGCCGAGCTTGGTGGTTTCGGCTGCGCCGACGACGGCGACTTGATTCCTGCGCATGATTTTATCCCTTCGCCGGATGGAACAGGGGAAGGGTGATCTTGTCGTCGAGCTTCTCGAATTTCACTTCGAGCTTCATGTCGAGTTCGAGCGCTTCCGGCGTCTGCGGACAATCCACGATGTTGGTCATCATGCGCGGACCTTCGTCCAGTTCGACCACGGCGATGGCGTAGGGCGGCGTGAAGCCGGGCGCGGCGGGCCGGTGGTTGATGACGTAGCTGTAAAGCTTACCCTTGCCCGACGACTTGAAGATGCTGACCTTGCGCGAGGCGCAGGACGGGCAGAACGGACGTGGCGGGAAATAGACATGGTCGCAGGCGTCGCAGCGTTGCAGGCGCAGTTCGCCGGCTTGCGTGCCGTCCCAGAAGTGTTGCGTCTCGGGCGTCGGTTTGGGACGTGCGCGCTGCGCTTCAGCCATGATTGTTTCTCCCGCATTCGGGCGCCAAGCCCGTTCGTTCCTGTCTTGATGCGCTATTTGACCGGGAAGCGTCAACGGTGCTGTCGCGCAGAACAGGTCTGTATTCCGGTTGGCGCAAAATCGAAAATGACGGGTCGCCCGATTGATATGCAACGTGATTGGGTCAAACCCGCGCGTCCTGTTCTATCGAGTCCTCCGCCGTCTTGCCCTTGCCATGCTCCATGTCACTAAACGTGATTTTGGTGCGCAGGAGATGATCCGCAAATGCCTTGCTTAACGGTGGCAGGGTGCGGTCCTTCTTCTTGATCAAGGTGATGAGGCGGGAAAAATTCGGATCGCTGATACGTTTCGACCGCAGGCTTGGGATTGCCGCGACCTCGCGTGCCGAGGCGGGCAGGATCGTGATACCGATACCGGCGCGAACCAGGCCGAGCGCGGTCATCATGTAGGTCACTTCGGCGACGGGCTTCGGCATCAGCTTCGCTTTGCCGAATGCATGGTCGGTCACCGCGCGGACGCTGGTGCGCGCCTCCATCATGACGATCGGAAACTGCGCCAGACGCTCGGCGGTGATACGTGTGAGCCGTCCGATCGGATGCCCTTCGGGGTATACGACGTTCATCACGTCGCTGGCGCGCAGCAACACGTCGATATCGGGAAAATCGACCTTGCCGCCGGTCAGGCCGAGATCGACGTCGTCGGAACGGATCAGGTCGAGCAGCGAACCCGCAACGCAATCCCTGATCGCAAATGAAGCGCCGGGGTTCTCTTGCCGGAAACGCCGGATCGCGTCGGGAAGCACGCTTGCTGCGAGCGACGGAAGCACGGAGATTCTGATCACGCCGTGCCGTGCCGTCGAAACATTCTTCGTGTTCTGCAGCATGGAGTCGAGGTCCTGCAGCGTCCGCTCGAACGTCGGAAGCAGGTCGCGCCCCATGCGGGTCAGGTTCACCGCGCGCGGATTGCGATCGAACAGTTTTAGTCCGAGCGTCTCTTCCAGTTGCTTGATGTGGACCGTCAGGGTCGGCTGCGAAACATGAAGAAATTCGGCGGCGCGGGTGAAGTTGCCAAGCCGTGCGACAGCGATAAAGGATCGCATCTGGCGAAGATTCACGTCCATAGGACAATCGTATGACTGAGATTGAAATATTTCAATACTCGTATAGTTGATTTGCGGCTCCAGACGCGTCACAAGGGACGCCTCAGAACAAGAATTCCTAACGGGAAGGATACGCGATGATAAGGAAAGCGGCGGTCGCGCTGGCGGCCATGATGTTGACGACGCAGGCATTTGCCGCGGATGCGCCAGCAGAAATCAAAATCGGTACGCTTTATGCCTCATCGGGCCGCTACGCGTCGATTTCGATGCCGGTGCACAGCGCGCTGAAGTTGTGGGTCGATCAGAAGAACGCCGAGGGCGGCGTCTTTGTGAAGGCCTTCGACAAGAAAATCCCGATCAAGCTGGTCGCTTATGACGATCAGAGCAATACGGCGACCGCTGCGACGCTCTACAACCAGCTCGTCACGCAGGACAAGGTTGACCTGCTGGTGGCGGATTCGGGCTCGGTTCTCACCGCGCCGGCCGTGACCATCGCGCGCGACCACAAGATGTTCCTGTTCGATCAGACCGGAACCGGTGCGAGCTTCTTTTCCAAGGACAATCCCTATATCGCGCTGATGTCAGACCCGGTTTCCACGATCTGGCCGAAGCCGGTCGCCGACTTCATCACCCATGACGGTCCGGGCCTTGGCATCAAGAAGGTGGCGATTTTGTACTCGACCAACGAGTTCACAGGAACGCAGGCCAACGCGGTGCGCAAGTTCATCAAGGACTCGGGCGCGCCGATCGAGATCGTCTACGATCAGGGCATTCCGACCGAGACCACGAACTACACCGTCATCATCAACAACATTCTGGCCAAGGAGCCGGATGCGGTGATCCATCTCGGCTACGCGCCGAACGACATCGCTTTCCTGCGCAACGTTCAGGACGTCGGTGCCAAGTTCAAGATGCTGTTCTGCATCTATCCCGGCCTCGAAACCGAACTGCTCGAGAAGAATGTCGGCGCCAAGGGGCTGCAGCACGTCTTCACCTACGTTCCGCCGCAGGAGCTGGATTATCCGGTCAACTTCGGAATGAAGATGGCGGACTTCAAGAAGGTGTGGGACGCGAAGTACAAGGACGGCAAGATCGAGTTCGGCTTCAATTCCGTGGCGGGCTACACCACGGCGCTCATCATCGAGAAGACGCTGTCGGTTGCCACCAGCCTCGATCAGATGGAGTTGCGCAAGGCGGTGTTCAGCCTTTCGGGCAACTTGAAGACGCTGGACGGCACCTTCGCGCTCGACGAGATGGGCGGCCAGATCGGCGAGTTGACGCCGCTCGGCCAACTCGAGCTCAACGAGCACGGCCACATCAAGTTCGTGTCGATCTATCCGCACGAGACGGCGACCGGCAAGCCGGTCTATCCGCGCCCGTGAACGATAGGTTCGCGATAACGGATCAGCATCGGAGTTCGCTCTGATGCTGTATCCGCTGATTGCCGGTGTGCTGTTCGGGCTCTATTTCAGCCTGGTCGGCATCGGCCTCAATCTCGTCTTCGGTGTCATGCGCATCGTCAATCTTGCGCATGGCGACTTCCTGATGCTGGGGGCGTTCGTCGCCTTCGGCATTTATACTGTTGCCGGGCTCGACCCGCTGGTCGGCATTCCGATCGCCTTTGCTTTGTTCTGTATTGCGGGTCTTCTTCTTTACTGGGTCCTAGTGCCGCGGCTGCAGCGCGCGCGCGATCCGGAAATGTTGTCCTTCATTTTGTTCTTCGGCTTCTCGCAGGTGATCGAGGCGTTGACCACGATCGTCTTCGGCACCAGCGAGCGTTCGATCCCGAGCCGCGAACTGGCCAATTCGCTGGCGGGCGTTCGTGCAGCGATTTTCGGCGGCGAGCCGACCAACGGACCGTTCCGGCTCCTTGGCCTGTCGTTTCCGGCGTCGTGGGTGGTGGCGGCAACGGTCAGCGTCATCGCCATCGGCTGCGTCTATCTGTATCTCTATCGCACCCGGCTCGGCACCCTGACCCGCGCGGTGATGTCGCGCCGCGACGAGGCGATCGCCACCGGCATCAACGTCGATCGCGTGTCGGCCGCGGCCTTTGGTATCGGTCTGGGATTAGCCGCTGTGGCCGGCGTGTTCGCGCCCTTCATGTTCGGTTCCTTCACGCCGGCGTTCGGCATCGATGCGACCGTCACCTCATTTGTCGTGGTGGTGCTGGGATCGCTCGGCAATCCGCTCGGCACCGCGCTCGGCGGCATCGTCTATGGCGTCTCCTATATGATCGTGCAGACCTATCTCAGCTCGTGGGCGGATCTTCTGCCTTATGTTCTGCTGATCGCGATCCTGCTGCTGCGACCGAGTGGTCTTCTGGGAAGGAGGGTGCGCGTTGCCTGATACCGTGCGCCATTATCTTTTCATCGCGGTGCCGCTGCTGGTCGTTCTGGCCGTGGCGCCGTCCGTCTATAACAATCATCTGCTGTTGTTCAATTTCGTGATCTTCTTCATCCTCGCGCAGGGTGTGAACATCATCTATGGCTTCACGGGCTACCTGCCGTTCGGCTATGTCGGCTTCTTCGGGGCCGGGGCCTATGGCTTTGCCATCATGGTGATGCATCTGAACGCGCCGGCGCCGCTCGCGGTGCTGGTCGGCGGCGCGGTGGCGGTGGTGCTGGGGCTGATCCTGACGCCGTTGCTGCGGCTGTCAGGCGCTTACTTCTCGATCGCAAATCTTGCCGCGGCGCTGGCGGTGCTGCATCTGATCGCAAATCCGGCGCTGGAGCAGATCACCAAGGGTCCGTACGGCGTCGCGCTCAACGGCACCTTCAATCCGACCATGGCTTACGCAGGCGGAATTCTGATCCTGGCGTTGACGCTGGGCATCGTGGTTTATCTCAAAAACTCCAGCTTCGGTCTGGCGTTGCAGGCGGTGCGCGAGGATTCGTTCAGCGCGTCGATGTCCGGCGTGAGCGTGGTGCGGATGCGGACCATCGCGTGGCGGGCGTCAGCGCTGGTCGCAGGGCTCGCCGGCGGCGTGTTCGCTTGGTACGTGTCGGTGTTCTACCCCGACAACGTGTTCAGCGCCGACTTCAGCATCTTCGCCATCGTGTTCGCGCTGTTCGGCGGCGTCGCGACCATCTCAGGTCCGTTGATCGGCGTCATCATCCTCTATGGCATCTACAATCTGATCGGCTTCACCACGCCGCAGTACTTCCAGCTGATCTACGGATTGCTGATCATGGCGCTGGTGCTGTTCCTTCCGGCGGGACTGGTCTCGCTGGCGACGCGACGGGGGTGGAATGTCCCCTGACGCAGCTCCCATTCTGGAAGTCAGCGGTGTGGTCAAACGCTTCGGCGGATTCCATGCGCTCGACGGTCTGAGTTTCCACGTATCGCCGGGCGAAATCCTCGGTCTGGTCGGTCCTAACGGATCGGGCAAGACCACGGCGATCAATGTCATTTCAGGCCTTTATGCGCCCGATGCCGGCAGCGTCAGCTTCGCGCAGACGCAGGTCGGCGGAATGGCGTCGCACAAGCTCGTGCATCTCGGCATCAACCGGACGTTTCAGGTGCCGAAGCCGTTCATGTCGCTCACGGTCAAACAAAACGTCGAGGTTGCCCGCACCTATGGCGGTGCAACTGACAAGTCTCCGCCAATGGCGGACCTGCTGGAGGAATACCGGCTCGCAGATGTCGCCAACCGCCCCGCGAGCGATCTGACCAACGCGCAGCAGAAGATGCTCGATCTGGTGCGGGCGCTGGCGACACAGCCAAAATTGCTGCTGCTCGACGAACTTGCCGCGGGCCTCAACCCGACCGAACTCGACTGGATCGCCGGGCGTATCAAGGCGCTGGCGCAAGGCGGTCTCGCGATCATCGTAGTCGAGCATCTGATGGGATTCATCGAGCAGATCACCGACCGCGTCATCGTCATGAACGCCGGCAAGGAGATTTTCGAGGGCACGCTCGCGGTTGCGGTGAAGGTGCCGCAGGTGATCGAGGTGTTTCTGGGAGGCGAGCATGCCGCCTGAAACCGCGCTGTTGAACGCCGCAGGCGTCGACGCGGGCTACGGCACCATGCAGGTGCTGTGGGGCGTCGATCTCGACGTGAAGCCGGGAGAGACAGTGCTGCTGCTCGGTGCCAACGGCGCCGGCAAGACGACCTTCCTCAAGACGCTGGTCGGATTGATCGAGACCCGGCAAGGCCACATCACGCTCGGTGGCACCGACGTGACGCGGATGCGATCGAGCGACCGGATGCGGCTCGGCATGACTTACATGTCCGAACTCGCGGTATTCCCGGATCTGTCAATCGAGGAGAATCTCAAGGTCGGCGCGCAGGCGCTGGGACACGCCAACCCCGGCGCGCGGGCCGAAGAACTCTATGGCATCTTTCCGGTGCTGCGTGACAAACGCCGCAATCCGGCATCCAGCCTTTCGGGCGGTCAGCGAAAAATGCTCGGCATCGCCAAGGCGCTGGCAGCCGAGCCGAAGCTGCTGGTGATGGACGAGCCGTCGGCGGGATTGTCGCCACTGTTCGTCAAGGAAGTCATTCGGGTGCTCACCGATCTGCGCGGGCATGGCCTCTCGCTTTTGATCGCGGAACAAAACATCGGATTCCTTGAGGTCGCAACCCGCGTTTTCGTGCTGGAAGGCGGCCGCATCCGGTTCTCCGGCACGGTCGCCGAGATGACCGACAACGAAGCGCTGCGGCGTGCCTACTTCGGATTGAAGTAGCGGACGATCGCCAAAAACAAAAAGGTATCTGCCGATGACCGGTTCGAACGATTTGACGTCGCTTACGGTTACGGAATTGGCGGCAATGCTCGCCAGCGGCCGTGTCTCCGCGGTGGAGATCACAGACGCCTGCCTCGATCGCATCGGGCATTACAACGATGCGCTGCATGCCTTCATCGACGTCTATGCCGAGGAGGCACATGCGGCGGCCAAGGCGGCGGACCTCGCGCGCGGCGCGGGTTATGCCCTCGGCCCGTTGCATGGCATTCCGTTCGGTTTGAAAGACCTCGTCGATATCGAAGGCAAGATCACGACCGGCGGCTCGAAGGTCTGGGCCAATCGCATCTCGCCTGCGACAGGTTCGCTGGTCCGTCGTCTGATCGCATCCGGCATGATCATTGCCGGCAAGACTCACACTGTTGAATTTGCTTTCGGCTCGTGGGGCACTAATCAGCATATGGGCGCGCCGCGAAATCCGTGGGACATGCGCGAGCCCCGCACGCCGGGCGGCTCGAGCAGCGGCTCCGGCGTGGCAGTGGCGTCGCGGATGGTCCCGTGGGCGGTCGGCACCGACACCGGCGGCTCGGTTCGTACCCCCTCGGCGTTGAATGGCATCACTGGTCTCAAGACCACCGTCGGGCAGATCGCAACCGACGGCATTCTGCCGCTGAGTACGACGCTGGATACGCCCGGTCCCCTGGCACGCAGCGCGGCCGATGCCGCCGTGTTGTTCGAAGCCATGAGGGGCGGCAGCGCAGCGTCCATGGAAGCAATTTTGTCCGGCTCCGCACCGCGCGACATCAAGGGCCTGCGGCTGGCGCGCCTGCCTGACGCTGAACTCGATTGCGTCGAACCCGCGGTGCTTGCCGCCTATGAGCAGTCCCTAGCGCAACTTGCTGAGATGGGCGCGGAAATCGTATCGATCGCGCTGCCGTTCCGTTTCGCCGATTTTGGAACGCTGACGGGCGGATTGATCGCGGCCGAGGGCTATTCGTTCATCAAGGAGATCATCGACGACCCCGCAGCACCCGTCGATGAAGACGTGCGCGCACGTTTTGCGGTCGCGCGTACCATGTCGGTCACGGACTATCTGCGCCTGATGCGCGAGCGAGAGACAATCTGCGCCAAGGCCACGGCGGCGCTCGCGGGCGTCGACGCGCTGCTGACGCCGACCACGCCGATGACCGCGCATCCGCTGGCGACCGCCGAGCGCGAAAAGATCCTCCCGTCGCACTTCACGCGCATGGCCAATTTTGTCGGACGGTGCGCGCTGGCGGTACCGAACGGCTTCTCGCCCACCGGTTTGCCGACGTCACTGCAGATCATTTGCGCGCCCAACGATGAATCGATGGCGCTCCGCATCGGACGCGGGTATCAGGCCGTCACAGACTGGCATCGCCGTGCGCCCGCGCTGGAAGACGCGGTCTGACAATGCGCACCATCAGAATCGGATCGGGAGCAGGCTATTCGGGCGACCGCATTGAGCCTGCCGTGGAACTCGCCGAAAAGGGCGACATCCAGTATCTCGTGTTCGAGTGCCTCGGTGAACGCACCGTCGCGCTGGCGCAGCAGGCGCGGATGAAGAATCCCCAAAGCGGTTACGATCCGCTGCTCGAGGAGCGCATGCGGGCGGTGCTACCGGTCTGTGCCGCCAAAGGCATCAAGATCGTGACCAACATGGGGGCCGCGAATCCCGAAGCCGCCGCGCGCAAGACGGCTGCGATCGCAAAATCAATGGGGCTGCGCGGACTCACGATCGCGGCCGTGATCGGTGACGACGTGCTCGACGCCTGCAAGGCGAACGATCTGCCGATCATGGAGTTTGAAGGCGCGGTCAGCGGTTTCGGCAACCGGTTGCTGTCGGCCAATGCCTATCTCGGAGCGGCGCCGATCGCGGAGGCGCTGAAGGGCGGCGCCGATGTGGTCATTACCGGACGGGCGTCCGATCCCGCGCTGTTTCTGGCGCCGATGATCGATGCGTTCGGCTGGGCGATGAACGATTGGAATCTGCTCGGCAAGGGCACCGTTGCCGGACATCTGCTGGAATGCGCCGGCCAGATTACCGGCGGCTATTTCGCCGATCCCGGCTTCAAGGACGTCGCCGGATTGGCGCGGCTCGGCTTTCCCATCGGAGAAGTCGGGGAGGATGGTTCGCTCGTTGTCACCAAGGTCGCGGGCTCCGGCGGCGCGATCACGGCGCAAACCTGCAAGGAGCAATTGCTCTATGAGGTCCACGATCCCCGGCAATACCTTCAACCGGATGTGGTCGCCGATTTCTCACAGGTAACGGTCGAAGAGATTGGGCCAGATCGCGTCCGCGTGCGGGGTGGGCGCGGCACGCGGCGTCCCGACACGCTAAAGGTCTCGGTCGGTTACATCGACAGCTACATCGGCGAGGGACAAATATCCTATGCCGGTCCGGGCGCAGTGGCTCGCGGCCGGCTCGCGCTCGACATCGTTCGTGAGCGTCTGCAACTCACCTGCGTTCAGACGAGCGAGCTACGCTTCGATCTGATCGGCGTCGACTCTCTTCATGGCGGCGCGTTGTCAGCGCGGAATAGCGAACCTCATGAAGTGCGGGTCCGTGTGGCCGGCCGTACCGACAATCTGCGCGAAGCGGTGCGGATCGGAAACGAAGTCGAGACGCTCTATACCAACGGCCCCGCCGCGGGCGGGGGGGCGACCAAGTCGGCGCGCGATGTCGTAGGTGTGGCGTCGGTGCTGTTGCCGCGGGAGCTCGTCAATCCTTCCGTGCGTTACGTGGAGGCGTGAGGTGAAGCTGCGCGAGATCGCTCATTCCCGTACCGGCGATAAAGGAAACATATCAAACATTTCAGTGATTGCTTATCGTGCGGAAAACTATCGGCTGCTCCTCGCGCAGGTGACGAGCGAGCGCGTCAAGGCGCACTTCGCCGGCGTCGTTGAAGGCGAGGTGACCCGCTTTGAGCTGCCAAACATCGCGGCGCTGAATTTCGTCATGGCGGGGGCGCTTGGCGGCGGCGTCACGCGGTCGCTGGCGCTTGACGCGCATGGCAAATCGCTCAGTTCGGCGCTGCTCGATCTGGAAATCGACGAGCCTTTGGGCGATACATCATCCTGATCCGCCGCCCAACCTGGCCCGAAAAGCGAGTTGCTCACAATGGCTCAACATCCAACCCTGGCAACGCTCGCAGCCGACCTCGCGGCGGGCCGCACCTCGGCGCGCAAGCTGGTCGATGATTGTCTCGCGAAAATCGCCGACAAGGCCGGTGAGGGGGCGCGGGTATTCGTCCACGTCGACGCGGAGGGCGCGACGGCCGCCGCAGACGCGATGGACAAGTTGCGCAAAGCCAATGCCGCGCCATCGCCGTTTGCCGGCATTCCCATCTCGATCAAGGACCTGTTCGATATCAAGGGCCAGGTATCGCGCGCCGGCTCGCGCGCGCTCGACGACGCGCCGCCGGCTGTCGCCGATGCACCAGCCGTGGCACGGCTGCGCCGCGCGGGCTTTGTGGTGATCGGCCGCACCAACATGACCGAGTTCGCCTATTCTGGTTTGGGCATCAACCCGCATTACGGCACGCCGAAAAACCGCTGGCATCGCGATATCGGCCACGTGCCGGGAGGATCGTCGTCCGGGGCTGCGGTGTCGATTACCGACGGTATGGCGTATGGCGCGCTCGGCACCGATACCGGCGGCTCCTGCCGGATTCCGGCCGCCTATAACGGCATCGTCGGCTACAAGCCGACCGCGCGCCGTATCCCGCTCGACGGCGGCGTGCCGCTGTCGTTCACGCTGGACAGCTACGGACCGATCGCGAGATCGGTCGGCTGTTGCGCGACGATGGACGCCGTGTTGGCGGACGAACCGGATGCGCCGGTTGTGCAGCGCCCGGTCAGGGGCATGCGGCTTGCGGTCCCGACCACGGTGATGCTGGATGAGCTTGATCCGGCTGTCGCGCAGGCGTTCGATCGCACGGTCGACGTCCTGTCGCGTGCCGGAGCCGTCATTGAACGCATCGCCGTGCCCGAGTTCGCGGACGTCGCGACACTAAATGCCAAGGGTGGCTTCTCGGCGGCGGAAAGCTGGGCCTGGCATCGCGCGCTGATTGCGAAGAAGGCCGATCTCTACGATCCCCGTGTGGTCAGCCGCATCCGCCGTGGCGAAGCCCTGAGCGCCGCCGACTATGTCGATCTGCTCGCGATGCGCCGTGCCATGATAGCGAGCTTTGAACGGCGCGTCACACCGTACGATGCGCTGATCGCGCCGACGGTGGCCATCACGCCGCCGGTCATCGCTGATCTCGCCGACGACGCGGCATACACCAAGGCCAACGTGCTCTCGTTGCGCAACTGCGCCATGATCAACACCATCGACGGCTGTGCGATCTCGCTGCCGTGTCATCGCGAGGGAGAGGCGCCGGTGGGCTTGATGCTGGCTGCGGCCGGTGGATCCGATCGCCGGATATTTGAACTGGCGGCAGGTATCGAGACAACTGTACGAGGCTAGATTTCGTCATGCCCGGCCTCGTGCCGGGCATCCACGTCGCTTTCTTTCGAGAGACGTGGGAAAGACGTGGATGGCCGGGTCGAGCCCGG